>LIUI01000102.1:39074-44122 GCA_001462235.1 Fibrobacteria bacterium GUT307 | reverse complement strand
GCGTTGCTACCTGTGTTGAAGTAAAATTAGTGTAACTTTCAGAATTTATTAGACAAGTATTTGCCATTTCTAATAATTCATTGTTTAAAGGCATTACTACTCCTAATAAATTCGAAGGAAACTGACAGTAAGAATTATTCAAAAGATTTCCCATAACCATAGTATAATATTGTGTGGGTTTATTGCCATAATTATCCTCATCATTTGTCCCTCCTCCAGGAGAAGAACAAGAAAAAGTGAAAACCAAGGCAAGCACTAAGCTTGCCGCCAAAATGCTTTTTTGAAGAAAACTAACTCTGTTCATAAGAACCTCCTTTTTTGCAACTATGTCCTTAAATATAAATCCATATTACAGAAATAACTCAAAAAATCTGCTTCCTAACTATACAATTTAATGACAAATCTATGAGGGTATTATTTGGCTTGAATTTTGTGCCAGCGAATAGACCGTACCCCTTTATGCTGCTCGAAAGGAGGCAAGGAACGGGAAAGCAAAAAACGCCTAAATTGACTGTTTTGGTATTGCAAATTTAATACCCATCGCTTCCAATTTCGGTCTTTTCTCTCGCAAGGTAGATAAATTTGTATATTTTACACATGGCAAAAAACAGATATTATTCTGGTATTTTCTTGAATTTATTTAAATATTCAGTCGGAGACATAATTAATGATTCATTGGGAAAGTGTTTTAAATTGCCTGAAATAAGTAATGAGCCTGTGGCTTTGGCTACATCGTAAAATTTCCTGTCGCTTTCGTCTGGCAAAGCTATTTTACTGGGTTCTACGTTTATCAAATTTCCACATTCAAATAATCCATCCAAAATATTCTGTACATATTCCTGTTCAAAATTCAATTTAGGTCTATTCAGAACGTCCTTGTATTCTTTACAAATGTCAGGATTAAAATAAATGTCTGCATCTCCATATAATACCAATTCTACAATTTTTGCAGGATTTCCATTTGGTGACCATATTGCAGAAACTAAGATGTTTGTATCAAGAACTAATTTAGCCATTTAATCTTGCTGCTTGAATTTCGCTTTCAATTTCTTCTTCCGACAAAAAACCTCTCTCTTCTGCCTCTGAACGCATTTCATTTAAAGCTATCAATGCTTTCAATCTCTTTATAAATCCGACAGTTTTATTGAAACCGCTTTTAACTTTGGGAATTTTGAACATTATAGCCATAGGTTTGCCGTTATCCATAATGGCAAATTCATTTTCCTGTTCCAATTTGTTTAACACAAATGGAATTTCCGTTAATTGCTGAGTTGCTATAGCGTTCATAGATACCTCTAACAGAAATATAGTAAATTAATCAACACTTTAACAGAAAATTTCATTTATACCTTGCATTTGCAGGTCTTATTTACATAAGGTAGAAATTTTTCTACATTTACCTCAACTATGAAAGATATCGCCAAAACCTCGCTCCTTGCCGCAATAGGTATTGCGGCTTTTGCAATCTCTGCCTTTGTTGGTTGCAAAGAAGATGTTAGCAAAAACAACGCTGTGTTGAACCGTGAAGAAATAAAAGCACGCTCTTTCTCAGAATTGTTCAAAACAATTGAAGTAAAAGACATACCAGAAGATGTCTTTACGCTTATCAGCAAAGATTACGCAGTGCTTACTGCAGGCAATCCTTCGCACTACAATTCTATGGTTGCCGGCTGGGGCGGCTGGGGAACTCTGTTTAGCAAACCTACTACCTTTTTGATGCTGCGCTCAAATCGCTATACGCTTGAGCTTATGCGTAAAGAACAAAAATACACAATGGCTTTCTTTGCTAATGAATATAAAGACGATGTTATGTCTTTTGGAAAGCAGTCCGGCCGCAACAGCGATGAGAAAATGAAAAATACCAAACTGACTGCCGTGGAAACACCCTCCGGCAATATGGCTTTCAAAGAGGCTAAATTGATCATTGAATGCAAATTAGTCCAAGTCACCACCGTTTCACCCGATGACTTCTACACAGAAGAAAGCAAAAAATTTGTTACAGATGCTCACACCGAAACTGGGGATTACCATAAAGTGGTATTCGGGGAAATAACTAATGTTTGGGTTCGTGAGTAGATAAATTTCTACTTTACCCCCTATGTCCACAGTTCTTTTTCTTTTAGCAAATGGTTTTGAGGAGCTTGAATTTGTAGCTCCTTACGATATTCTTCACAGAGGCGGAATCACCGTTAAAACCGCTTCCATAAATGATAAAAAAGAAGTTACGGGAGCACATGGCTTAACGGTTTTGGCAAGCTGCCTATTGCAGCAAACGGAGGGATTACCCTTTGATATGCTCGTTTTACCGGGCGGCGGGCCTGGAACGGCAAATTTGCTGGAAAGCAGTTTGGTAAAAAATCTGCTCATAAAAAGCTACGAAGCCGGCAAGCAAATTGCCGCGATATGCGCTGCACCCAAAGTTTTGGCAAACGCGGGAATTCTCGCAAATCACTTTGCAACGAGCTACCCAGACGCCAGGAAAGATGTAGAACCTCATTGCCAAAAATATTTGGATGTTCCCGTTGTTGTCTGCAAAAACATAACAACATCAAGGGGCGCGGGAACTGCAACTGAGTTTGGATTCTGTTTGCTGTCTTTGCTGAAAAATTTTGAAACCTCCGAAAGTGTTAAGGCAAAGATGGTGTTTTAGTGACCATCCTTACCGAACAATCCTTTGAAGGCTTCCTAAGTGCAGTATTTGAAGCATTCAGACTAAAACTCCCCGTGCAAAGGATAGTTGCAGAAAATATTTATTCCCCGCAAATGTTTGAAGACACACACGCAATTACAACGAATTTTGAGAATGCGGCAAGAGTGTGGAATGGTATGCAAAAAAATGCCGGCAAAAATATCGCTTTTATGGTGCAGGCAGCGTACCTCTCTGAATTGCCAGAAATGGAAATTTCGCTGTGGGAATACGTTAAGGGAATTTTTATAAATCCAGAAAATGCACAAAATACCTTGGAGCCGCACACACACGCGGTTTTTAAAACAGCAAACAAAGTTAAAGCCGAATCGCATAATATAAAAGGTTTTGTCCGATTTCAAAAAGCAGAAAATGATCTAATGGTTGCGGTAATTGAGCCAACCTATAATGTTGTGAATTTGCTCGCAGAACATTTTGCAAACAGATTTCCAAATATGCAATGGATGATTATTGATGCAAAAAGAGGAATAGGCATTCATTACGATTGCAGAGAAGTTTACGAAATATGCGGAGATGCTGCGGAAATTCCACAGATAAACGACGAATTCGTTGCCCTCTGGAAAGGTTATTACCAATTTGCCAATATAAAAGAGAGAAAAAATCCCAAACTTCAACGGCGTTGCTTGCCGGTTAAATATTGGAAGCATCTAACGGAGATGGGCTGATTTTACTATATTATGCTGAACTTTTGTTCAGGTATTTTATGGAAATTTTGCAAAAATTGGAAATTTTGGCAGGTGCTGCCAAATATGATGTGTCTTGTTCTTCCAGCGGCGGCTGCAGAACAACGCAAAGAGGCGGTTTTGGGAACTCCTGCCCTGCCGGCGTATGCCACTCCTTCACGGAAGACGGCCGGTGCATTTCGCTGCTCAAAATTCTGCTCACAAATGTATGCATCTACGACTGTGCCTACTGTGCAAACCGCAAAAGCAACGACACGCCAAGAGCCACATTCAAGGTAGAAGAAGTTGCGAACTTAACCATTGAATTTTACAAAAGGAACTATATAGAGGGCTTATTTTTGAGTTCCGGAGTTATTAAAAGCCCGGACTATACAATGGAGGCTCTGATAAGAGTTGCCAAGAGCTTGCGGGAGGAGCATAAATTCGGCGGTTATATCCACCTAAAAGCCATACCCGGCGCAGACCCCGACTTAATAGCCCTAGCCGGCTATTATGCAGACAGGATGAGCGTAAATATTGAAATTCCATCGGAGCCATCTCTGAAAATGCTTGCGCCGGATAAGGATTTTGAATCGGTGTATTCGCCTATGAACCGCTTGCGTGTGAAAATTCTGGAGCACAAGGGAAACTTGAAAAAAAGGGGTTTGAAAAAATTTGTACCTGCAGGGCAAAGCACGCAGATGATTGTGGGTGCAAGCCCTGAAAACGATTTGCACATAATAACTCTAGCGGCAGGTCTTTATAAAGTGCAGGAATTAAAACGGGTATATTACTCGGGCTATATTCCAATAAACACAGACAATAGGCTGCCTGTAATTTCACAGCCGCCATTAAAAAGAGAAAACCGCCTTTACCAAGCGGACTGGCTAATGCGATTTTACGGTTTTACCCACGACGAGATTTTAGACAAAAATAACCCGTGGCTAGACCCAGAGTTTGACCCGAAAATGGCATGGGCATTGAGGCATCCGGAATTTTTCCCTATTGATTTGGATAGTGCAAGTTATGAGGAAATTCTGCGAGTGCCGGGCATTGGTGTAAGGAGTGCAAAATTCATAGTGCATAGCCGCCGTTTTGGGCATATTCGTTTGGAGCATCTAAAGAAAATGGGCGTTGCATTAAAGCGGGCAAAATATTTTCTGGTAAATCCCGATATTCCAAGAGAATGGCAAAAATTATATCCCGAACAGATAAAAGCAAGGCTTGCGGTGGTGCCAAAAAAGGCAGTTTTACCGAGCTTGTTTTAAGTTTGGAAATTTTCTAAATTGAGAGCGAATGCCACTCTCCAAAAAACAATCCTTAGAGCTATTTAATACTCCTGAACTCGCCGCATTAGCAAACGATTTCAAGGAAAAACTGCATGGAAAAAATATTTGCTGGGTTTGCAATAGGCAAATAAATTATACAAATGTATGCTGCTTGCATTGCAGTTTTTGTGCTTTTTCAAAGATAAAAAAAGATAGCCCCACCGCTTACAACATGAGCCTAAATGAAATTTTGGCAAAAGCAAAGGAAGCCGCAAGCACAGGGGCTAAGGAGTTGCACATAGTAGGCGGTTTACACCCAGACAATCCCTTTTCCTATTATACGGATATACTAAAGGCATTAAAAAAAGAATTTCCCAATGTAAATTTAAAATGCTTTACCGCTGTGGAAAT
>LIUI01000102.1:36184-38909 GCA_001462235.1 Fibrobacteria bacterium GUT307 | reverse complement strand
AAAAGAAAATAGGAGCGTTGAGAGTATTTTAACAGAATTAAAAGAAGCGGGTTTAGACACAATGCCGGGGGGCGGGGCAGAAATTCTTGTTCCGGAAATAAGAACGCAAATTTGCGGTGAAAAAGAGACTGGCGAAGAATGGCTTTTTGTTCACAAAACCGCACACAAACTAGGAATTCCAACAAATGCCACTATGCTCTTTGGGCATATAGAGAGCGTGGAAAATAGAATTGAGCATTTGTTAAAAATTCGCGAACTACAAAGCGAAACAAGAGGATTTTTAGCATTTTTGCCGCTGGTATTTTTGCCTCAAAACAACGCCTTGGGCAGAAAAGTCAAAACCAGAACAAGCGAAGAGGATATTTTAAAGACCATAGCCATTTCAAGGCTTATTTTAGATAATATCCCGCACATAAAAGCCTACTGGGTGCAACTCGGCGTAGAAACAGCGCTAAAAGCCCTGCATTGCGGTGCATCAGACTTTGACGGCACGGTTATGGAAGAGCGAATTTCACGAGCGGCTGGGGCAAACAGCCCAAATCAAATAACTGCACACCACCTGCAAGAGCTTATCAAAAAGGAAGGGCTTGTGCCGGTGGAAAGGGATGCGTATTATGCTTTTTAATTTACTTTCATTTTTACTTTCATTACTAGCCTTAGCCTATACTGGTTTAATGCTATATTTATGGTTGGGCATATTGTTTAAGCCACGATTTTCAAAATTAAAAGATTTGCAAGATTTTCCTTTTGTTTCTGTTGTAATTCCCATGCGAAACGAAGAAGCGTTTATAGAAACTACCTTGAATGCTCTGAATGCACAAATATATTCGGGGAAATGGGAAGTGATTGTTGTAAACGACCGCTCTACGGATAAAAGCCCGGAGATAGTTCGCGATTTTTGTGAAAAGCATCCGAATTTTTCTGTTATAGATATTCCGCAGGATTCACCGCAAATAGCTTCGCCCAAAAAAAGAGCTTTGAATGCAGGTTTTTTAGCTGCAAAAGGTGAATTTTTGCTAATTGCAGATGCAGATTGCGTGCCGCCGCCAAACTGGCTAAATTCAATGGCCACCTATTATGCAAACGGAGCATCGGTTGTGCAAGGTTCAAAAGCGAATAATGGCAATAAAAATTTTTTGCACGCTTATCAAAGATTAGAAACTCTTGGTTTTACCTTAATTGAAGCATCCGGATTTAATCGCAATAAACCGATTTTGGCAAGCTCTGCTTCTCTTGGTTATAGTAAGGATTTATTTTTTAAATGCGGCGGTTTTGAGGGGCTTTATGATTTGGCCTCCGGCGACGACGATATGCTAATTCACAGAATGGCAAAAATAGAGGGAACAAAATTTGCCTATAACTGGGACACAAGCGCAATTATGCCAACTGCTCCGGTGGATTCATGGAAGGCACTATTGCAGCAACGTGCCCGTTGGGGAAGCAATGGCACAAAATACGAAAGCAAGGCATATTCTGCTTTTCTGTTTTGCATATACGCATTTTTTGTGTGCCTTTTTATTTTGCCGTGGTTAACAACCTTACCATTCTTTTTATGTTTCTTTTCGATAAAACTATTTTTTGATTTTTTGCTGCTTTTTACAGGAGCAATTCATTTAAGGTCAATTAAACTTTTATGGTGCTTGCCTATTGTTGAGCTTGTTCAAATCCCGCTTTTTACAGCAGCAGTACCGCTTGGAATTATGGGATGGTATAAATGGAAATGAACTCACGGCTTGCAGCTTTTTATGCTCTTTTGAATTGGAAAAACGGGCAGGGCTTTGTGCAAAATAACCTGCAAAAAATTTGCGAAAATTTGCCGCAAAATGATAGAGCGTTGGCTTATGAAATTGCTCTGGGAACTTGCAGAACCATTAACGAACTAGACAAAAATTTGGCAAGCCTAATGCGTAAATTGCCGGAAGAACCTTGCAAAACCATTTTGGAAATATCTCTGTATCAGTTGCTATGCACCCGCATACCTCCTTATGCCGTTGTGAATTCTGCTGTGAATTTGGCTAGGCAACTCGGTTTGAATGAACAAGGGATAAAATTTGTCAACGCTATTTTGAGAAATGCTCTGCGTAAAAATTTTGCAAAAATTGAAAATAATTCCGCACCGCCGCAATGGATAAGAGCAAACCCGCAAAAAACAAATGCAAAAGAACTCGCAAAAAAATTAAATCTGAGCAAAGCAGAAATTCTTTTTGATAAATTCATTCTGGTTCCGAATGCAAGCGAGATGCTTAAAAATCCATTGTTTAAAGAGGGTTTTTACTCCTTTCAAAATCCAGCTTCTTTTTTTGTTTCAAAAATACTGGAAATAAAACCCGGCTCTAAAATCTGGGATGCCTGCGCTGCTCCGGGCGGTAAAACCGCAATGCTCGCAGAAGAAAATCCGGAAGCATTTTTTGCAAGCACAGATAGTAGCGAAAAACGAATTGCAAAATTATTTGACTTGCAAAAAAGGCTTAAACTGAACAATGTCAATATAGCCATTGCAAATGCACAAAACCCGCCTTTTTTCTCTTGTTTTGACATTGTCATAATAGATGCTCCATGCTCAAATATGGGCGTAACCCTAAGACGTCCGGAAGCTTTGCAGAGTTTTTCAAAAGAGAAAATTCTTGAATTGGCAAAAAGACAGCTCACAATTTTGCAAGGAGCCTCTGTTGCCGTTAAAAATGGCGGAGTTTTGATTTATTCGGTTTGCAGTCAAGAAAAAGAA
>LIUI01000102.1:22449-36172 GCA_001462235.1 Fibrobacteria bacterium GUT307 | reverse complement strand
GTAGTGAAAAGCTTCTTAAATAAAAATTTTGTAAAAGAAAATGTTATATTTACGGATATGCCTAATTTGGATAAGTTTTTTATAGCGAAATTTAGAAAAGTTGAGAGTTGAGAATTGAGAGTTGAGAGTTGTAAAATATTAGCGAGCTTATTGGCATTGTTCTCTGTAAGTACTTTCGCTCAAACATTTTCGCTTGAAGGCGGGGTGAATTATTTTTTATTTGACTTGCAAAAAGAGATAGCAATTTCTCCTTATGGAGGGGTTGGTTTTGAAATGGAACTTTCCGATTACACAAGCGGATATTTGCAAGGTTCTTATAGTTATTTGCGTTTGAAAAATAATTCTGATTTTCACGGCTTGCACCAGTTTATTGGGCGTGCTGGTATTGAAGTTTTTGACTGCCTTGGAGTTGGGATAAGTTTGGCAGGCGTTAGGGGCAACAATGCAACTCCGGCGGCGGAAAATTATATGCTATCCAGCAGCGAATCGGAATTTGGCTGGAATTTCCGTTTGAAATTAAATCTATTGAAATTTGAAAAATTTACGCTCGGGACAAAATTTTATTACGATAAAATTTGGACACAGCCAAAAAACAGTCATTTATTGCAAGCAGGAATATTCCTTTCTCTAGGGTGAAAATGGCGATGTTCGCTTTTTAAATAGAAGCTATCCAAATGCGTGTATATTTGCGTTGTTGACAAATTTGCATGGCCAAGGAGTTCCTGCAAAATACGCAAATCCATTCCGCCCGCTAAACAATGGGTTGCAAAGGAATGCCTAAACGAATGCGGGCTTATTGAACTCTTTTCCAAAAAAGCGGTGCGTGCCTGAATGATTTTCCACGCCCCTACCCTACTCAGTTTTTTGCCGTGAAAATTGAGAATAACGGTATCCGTTTTTGGTTTAAATTCTTGCCGCCATTCCTTGATCCATATTTCCAGATTTTCCTTAGCTTTGCCTGCAAGCGGAACTAATCGCTGTTTATTGCCCTTGCCAACAGGAGTTAGCCAACCGTTATCCAACTGAATATGCTCCAATTTTAATGAAACCGCCTCGCTAATTCTAAGCCCTGCACTGTACAAAAGCTCAAGCAAAGCCATATCTCGTATTCCAAATTTATCACTTGCAGATATACTTTCAAAGACTTGTGAAATCTCATCTATGCTCAAGCATTGCGGCAAATATTTTTCCATTCGTGGAGCGGCAAATAAATTTTCCGGCGAAAAACCAAGCAATTCATGTTCTTCCAAATAGTTCAAAAATCCACGCAAAGAAGAGAGATGCCGTGCCAGAGAAGATGGCTTGTAGTCAAAGGCTTTTGCCCTTTCTGCCAAAAATAAATCTATGGTGTTTATTGATAGCTCAGTTTGCTCGCAAAGAGGCATTAAGTCTGCTTCGTAACTCTTTATTGTTTGCCTGGATAAGTTTTTTTCTAAAACCAAGTAACGCAGGTATTTTTTTAGCAAATCGGAGAGGTTCATTACTTGAAATCTAGTTAATTAATTTTCTATCTTTCCTTTATGCCAAACTCCAAGCTCCCCCTACAGGAAAGATTCGCAAGCTGGTATATATCGCTAATTTGCAGAAACAAATTCAAAGCCTTGGCTTTTTATCTTAGCATAATGCTTCTATGCTTGTTCCCCATACTTGTGTATCCAAAATTAAAACTGGATGCAGATTTATCCAAGCTCTTGCCAGAAACCACGCCTAGCGTTATAGCTCTAAAAGAATCTTTTACTCGCTTTGGCAGCACAGACCGCTTTATGATAGCCATTCAAAGCGAAAATGTTGAGTTGGTTGCAGAACTGCAAGACGAGATAAAAAATTATATTCAGCAAAATTGGAAAGGCGATTTTGTTTCCGTCCAAGTTGATAACGATAACAAATTTTTTAAAGACAACGCCCTGCTTTACCTGCCGGTTGAACATTTGGAAAGAATTAGAGACAATCTGGAAGATGTTCAATTGGAAATAGGGCGAAAAAACTTGCCCTTTGTGGTGGACTTAATACAAAAAGAATCCAAAGAAGAAAGAGTTTGGTTTGACGCAAATATTCCACAGGAGCTAGGCTTGCCAGACGAGGCAGCAGGTGCATTTGATGCTTTTTTCAAAGCCGAAAAAAAAGAAGACTCAGTAACAACCTCTCCCGAATGGGACTCAAAAGCCCCTATTCCCGAACATTTTAAAACAAGGCTTATAGGCTGCCCCAAGCCAGATAGCACGGGAAAAATTTTATTCAACGGAATAGTACAGGCAAAATTATCTCTACCGCCAACGGACTATGCTTTTGTAGAGCATATTATAGTGCGCTCCAATGCCCTTTTGCAGCATTTCAATTCAAAGAAATACCCTTCCCCAATTCGCTTTTCAATTGAAGGAGCTTATGATATATCAAAGGAAGTTGAAGACCTGCAAAACGATTCCATCACATCTTTTGCCATAAGTTTGGTGCTTATAATTGGCCTTACAATCTGGTTTTTCAGAAGCATTAAAGGGCCGTTTTTGGTAATATCAACCGTGCTTTACGCATGTATTCCCATGCTCGCTTTTACCGCTCTTTTTTACGGAACCCTTAACCCGTTTACGGTTTTTGTCGCAACTATAATTTTGGGAATAGGCATAGACTATTCCATACATTTTTTAGGCACAACGCAAAAATTCTTGCCTAAGAGTTCTAATTTGGAAGAGGCATTGAAACATGCTCAAACCGAGATGTTAAAGCCGTTCCTGTTGGCGAGCGGAACCACCATTGCCGCATTCCTAACGCTTTTGGTGGCGCATTTCCGTGGTTTTTATGAGTTTGGCGTGGTAGCATCTTTGGGTGTGGTGTTTAGTATGTTAGCGGCTCTTTTATTTTTGCCTGTGATTATATTTTGTTCCGGTGGCATTCCCCATGCTCCGAAAAACAGCTTTTTGCCAATTGCATGGAGCGAGGCGAAAATATTCAAATTCTTTAAGCGTCTTGCTATTATCGGTTTTATATTAGGAATAATTTCCCTGTTCTTTGCCCCATACGTGGATTTTGAACATGACCTTAAAAACCTGCGCAGAGAATCAACGGAAGCCAAGGCAGAAACTGGCATTAGAACAGGAGTTGCTCTTTCAAGCAACCGCAAAACCTCAACACCTGCAGCCGTTATGGGTTCAAAACTTGAGCAACTGGATAAACTTTACGATACGCTGATGATCCGCCTGCACAAGGAACACGACCCTACGCTTCGCAGTTTTTTAACACTTAAAACTTTTGTTCCTTCTGAAGATGCACAAAAGGAACGGCTGGAAATGATAGAAGAAATTCGCGAACTGGCAGAGGCCAGAGTTTTTGACAAAGCCTCCGGCGACGATTCCAGCAATATTGCAATTCTGCGTGGCCTAGCACAGATAGAAAATACTTTTACCGCCGAAGATATTCCCGAATGGTCATTGGATTTGCTCCGTGAGAAAGATGGAAGCTATGGAAAAATCGGGTTTATTTACGGCAGCTATCCGAGTTGGAATGCTCATGCTATTCATAAATTCCAAACCGATTACGGCGATTGGAACTTTGACGGCGAAAAATTGAGAGTGTTCTCTTCGCAGTTCATCCTTTCCGATGTTATAGAATCCGTAAAAGCAGATAGTTTTAATTTGGCATTTTTGATAACAATCATGATATTTGCAAGCCTTGCGATTAGCCTCCGAAAACCATCATTATTCGCTACGGGTTTTTTGTCTTTTGGAATGGGTATAGTGCTTACACTTGGGCTTATAGGTTTTTTAACTCACTTTTTTGATTATGGAAAAATTGGCATTTACAATGTTATAGTAATCCCTATGGTTTTGGGGGTTGGCATAGATAGCGCAATTCATTTTATTATAAGCTGGACATCAAGTGATAAAATGACTTTAAGGGAACTTTTAGATACCACCGGCAGGAATGTTATGGCGAGTTCCACAACAACAGCAGCGGGCTTTGTTGGAATGCTGTTCACAGCACACAAGGGATTGAAAAGCATAGGCGACCTTGCTTGCATGGGTATAATGGCATTCCTTGTAGCCAGCGTAGTTTTTTCTATGTTTTTTTGCGCGATATGGCTGAAGAAAAAGCCAACCGTGTAGCGAGCAAACCGCACAAAGCTATGGCGTAAAATACTATTTTTTGCCATAGCTCTAGCGAAAAATGCGGCAGCAAAATATATACAATCAAAAGCAAAACAGACCACACCGCATAAGGAATTACCTTCTTGGAATAAAGCCTTAAATGCAACCTGAAAATATAAACATTATTCCAAATTGATTGCAATAAAATAAATGCCAGCGTAGAAAGCGCTGCACCCGGCAAACCAAAAATGGGGATTAACAAATAATTTGCAAGAACTGCTACGCATAGCGAAACGATGTCCATTTTTAGCGTATATAAACTTTTGCCTATTCCATTAAGCACAGGACCGGATAATAAAAAAAATCCGCCAAGCAAATGTGCAAATAAAAGTATGCCCAAAGTTTCCGACTGAACAATAAAATCCTTGCCTGCTATCATAAGAATTTTATCCGGAAATAATACTATAAAGAATCCTATTGATAATTGTATAAGAGTTACCATATTAACGCAATAGGAAAATACCGATTTTAAATCTGTCCTGAGATTTTCTTTGCTCATTCCAGCTACAACAGGCAATAGAATAGAATTATAACTTTGCCGAATTGTACGCAATCCGTTGGAAATTGTCACCATTACCGCATAAACACCGGCATCCCCGGGGCCAAGCAGAAACAAAACCATCCACAAATCCATGCGCACTAAAACAAGACCCATTATCTCCGAAAATCCACGTGGTATGGAATAAATCAAAAGTTCCCTAGGAATTTTATTCCCAAAAAACTTTAATGAAATGGGAAGCGTTTTTTTTAGCAACGGAATAAATATAAAACAACCTAAAATATTCGCTATTAAAAGCCCTGTTGGCAAAGCGTACGGCATTTTCACAAAATAAAACGCTATGGATATAAGCGGAGCGAGCGCATATACCGTGCAATCGGTGATGAACATTCTGTATTGGGGTTTCCGTATTCCCTCAGCCGCCCCGCCGAAAATATTCAAAACGGCCCAAGGCACAACAGAAAGAGCATAAATCGATAAATCCATAGAAGACAATGTTGCAAGGCTATCAAAATACTTATGCCAGCCGAACACGGCACATATAAACAAAATCGCAAAAATAACAATTGACATAATAAACGAGCGACTAAGAGATTCGCTGAACCCTAAATGCAACGGACGGTTATTTATGCCGTTTTGCGGCAAAAACCAATTCAAACCTCCATTTAAACCGAATACCGCCATGCGGCTTAGGGTTTGCATCAATAATTGCGTACTGACAAAAATTCCGAATTCCTCTTTTCCGAAAATTCTGGCCACAACAATCATAAGCACAGGGGCAACAACTTTCAGGGCAGTACCTAAAAGATTATATAAAGTGCTTTTAAACAGAAAACTTTTATCTTTTTCTAATGACATATAACCAACCGTTTAAACCTCAAAACTTGATTTTTCAGGTAATATATGTTCAAAAGCCTCTTTCAATTTCCGCTTTTCCGCTTCAAAATCTATATTATCTTCATCGTTCACGCAGATTACTCGGTATTTTTGTTTTTTAATAGCATTATATATTAAAGCATTCTTTTTTTCATTATCGGAAAAGCTAAATCTTTCTCCGATTTTCGGTGCCGGGTAAAATTCCCCTTTCATCAACCTCCAATAACGGAATAACCAAATAGTGACATCTTCTTTTGAACGGAACCTGCTTTTAAGTGTTTTACGCAGTAATTCTTCTTCAAGTTCCCAAACTTCCTGAAAAGTTTTTTTCAGATAAGAAAGCGGCAAATGCTGACGTACAAAACCGGTGAGATTTTCCCATGGAAGCAATAAAATATTATTAAATACTTCTCTTCCGTAAGTTATATTATACCATTTAAACAGATTATTTTTAATGGCTTTTCTTTTTTTAAAATATTTGTTTATAACATATATATTATTAAAATCGTTGTAACTGAACGGAACCACTGGAGGAATAGTATTTAAAATAGCTAAATCGCACGGCAAATTATTTTTGAAAAAATCGGCTTCTTTAACCCTATTGATAATAAACATATCATCATTAAAGTAAACAAATTTATCCGATAATGCTTTGATGCGATGAATACCGAGTTCAATAGCACTTGAATTGAATGTAGGTAAACAGTCACTTGGCATATAGTCGGAGTGTTTTACAAAATTCAATTTCGGATGGCTTAGATTCAACCATTTAGGGTAATGGCCACATGTAATAAAATGTATTTTCCGTACCCAAGGGGCATATTTTTCAACACCTCTAAACCAATATTGCAGATTATCCCAATCTCTGTAACGTGCTGCAGAAACATCCGCATCATAACCGGGAACATATTTGCTCTTTTCTAAACACCAATCCTTGTCATTGCCATCTACCCAAAGTTGTACAAAATCAATATCGCCTTGCATAAATATCTCCTGATGGGAATATAGAAAAATTTACTATATTTATAGTATGACCCATGCTTATCTCATAATTGCGCATAATGAATTCGGGCTTTTAAAGAAGCTCATCAATCTTTTGGATTGCAATAGTAACGGCATATATATTCATATTGATAAAAAAAATGAAAATTTTAATTTTGCGGAATTTGAAAAAATCACAAAAAAAGCAAATTTGGTTTTTGTGCCTAGGGTTGAGGTAAGCTGGAGCGGCTTTAGCCAAGTTCAATCCGAATTATCGCTGATTAAAGAAGCCGTAAAAAAAGAATACGATTATTATCACCTGATTTCCGGTTCTGATTTGCCCCTTAAAAGCAATGAATTTATAGATGATTTTTTTGAAAAGAACAGAGGAAAAGAATTTATATTATTTGAAGAAATTGAACCCTATATTTATAAAAGGGTAAGATATTATCATTTTTTGCGTGAATTTCTGTTTAAATACAAAAAGGGTCAGTTTTTAAGATTTTTAAACGAAGTTTCCATAATCCCTCAAATACTGCTTGGAATAAATAGAATTAAACGAAACGGATTAGAGATAAAAAAAGGCTCGCAATGGTTTAGCATCACCCATTCCCTTGCAAAATTTATTTGCGAAAATGAAAAATATATCTATAAAAATTTTAAATACACTTCATGCGCAGATGAAATGTTTTTGCAAACCTTGGTTCATAATTCAAAATTCAAAAACTCAGTGGTCAATGATAATTGCAGGCATATAGACTGGACTCGTGGCAGGCCATATATATTTAGAAAAGAAGATTATCAATCTCTGATAAACTCGGATAAGTTATGGGCTAGGAAATTTTCCGAAAAAATTGACAAAGAAATAGTTGAAAATATCTATAAAACTTTGTTATGTTAATTTCTTAATATCATCCTCTGTGTCCAGTTCAACAATTTGCCCCGGTTTTACCGGATGCACAACAACATTTATCTTATCCAATACCCTGTTTACAACTTCGTCCCAGAATAAATTCTCATGGTTCGGTTCCCGGTATGCAGCAGAAATCGCACTTACAACTTCAACAATATCATCCTTTAACCAATAAGATATACCGCACATATTAAAAAGATTTGTTCCGCCCTTTTTTATATTGACAATTTTATTCTCATCCGTTTCAAAAATCCAGTCATCGGAATATCCTTCTATAAATTTTCCAAAATAGCATGATTGCTTGAGTTCATGCAAAAATACGTTGCTATCCTCTATATATAAATCACCTTCGCAAATAAAGCAATTTTCATTGCCTAATACATCCTCAGCCGCTTTAAGCGATGATATATTATTCTTCTCCGAATATTCCTTATTTTCAAGCAATTCTATATTTTCATATTTCAGTTTTAAATATTCAAACTGCTCTTTTTTATAACCTGCAACGATATAAATTTTTGAAACATTCCGTTTTTTTAAAGCGTTTATTATAGTTTCTATCATAGGCACACCGTGCACCGGAATCAAAGGTTTTGCCGTAGTTTTCGTAAGGGGGAGCATTCTTGTACCCATACCGGCAGCCATAATTATCGCAATTTCACTCATAGTTCATCAATAAGTTTAATGATTTCGTTAAAGGGCATAATATTATTTTCAACCTCTTGCGAACGATGATTTTTCAAAATAGAAATAGCGGTGTTTTTCATAGCGGGGAACGCGCTCCTTGTAAGGTGGTTTGCATAAATAACAATATTTACGCCATGCGAAATAAGCTCGCTTTCGGTTGTGCTGTTATACGATGTAGGGACAACAACTATCGGCACTCGCTTTTCTTTTTCCCTGAATTTATCGCAAAACTCAAAAATTTCATCCGGAGTTTTTTGGCGGCTATGTATCATAATTCCATCTGCTCCGGCTTCAACGTATGCAAATGCTCTTTTTATGGCATCTTCCATTCCCTGTTCTAAAATAAGGCTTTCTATTCGCGCTATTATCATAAACTCTTCCGTTCTCAGCGCATCCTTTCCCGCTTTTATTTTATTGCAAAATGATTCTATGGAATCCTGTGTTTGTTCTGCTTCTGTGCCAAAGAGAGAATTGCGCTTTAGCCCAACCTTATCTTCAATAATCACCGCAGAAACTCCTATTCTCTCCAATGTCCTCACATTGTAAATAAAATGTTCTGTTTGCCCGCCTGTGTCTCCGTCTAGTATAATAGGCTTTGTGGTTACATCCATAATCTCTTCCAAAGTTCTCATTCTGGAAGAAATGTCAACAAGTTCAATATCCGGTTTCCCCTTTACTGTGGAATCGCATAAACTTGATACCCACATAGCATCAAATTGATTAAACTCACCGTTTATCTCTACTACTGTTTTTTCTGCAATAAGGCCGGTAAGTCCGTTATGTGCTTCTATGGCTTTTACTATAGGGCATAATTCCAATAATCTATGAAGTCTTTTGCGCCTATATTCGGGCATCGCCAATTTTTCCTTCATAATAGAATCTATTTTTGCTACGCCGGCATTGTATGTATAAGGCACTTCAATCAATTGGCCGCCATACTCGCTCAGTTTTTTAATTACATTTTCTCTTACAACAGATTCCGGATATTTACTCCAGTTATTACCGTGAATCACATAATCGGGCTTAATGCGTTCCAAAACTTCATCGTATAAAATGTTATTCTGTTCCACAACTTCGTCAATTCCATCAATACTTTTTATCATCTCAAAGCGTTCTTCAAATGAAATTATGGGAAATTTATCGTATTGAATTTTTGCCTTATCGCTTAATACGCCAACTATTACTTTTCCGTATTTTTTAGCCTCTGAAATTATATTCAAATGCCCGCCATGAATTACATCAGTGGTAAAACACGTATATACTTTCTTCATTGAATTACCTCATTGTATTTAACCGGCACAGCTACATTGTAATGTTCCAAAGCCTTTTTAAGCACAGCAAAAAAAGCTTCTATATCCATAACATCAATGGCACCGAGCGAACACAATCTAAAAGTATTTGTATTGGAAATTTTACCCGGATAAATTGTAAATCCGCGTTCATAGCAATAATCATGAATCTTTTCAAAATCCCAGTTTTCATCGTCTGGATAAATTGCAGAAGAAATAAGCCCGGACTGCAATTCTCTTTTAATAAATTCCTTAAAACCGAGTTCTTTTAAGCCATTATATATAGCCTCATTCACGCTTTTGTGCCTTGAAAATTTTTCATCTTCTCCTTCTAAAAAGTATTCTTCAATGGCTTGCTTGGTGGCATATACCGTTTGCACAGGCGGGGTAAAATGCATTTGCCCGGTTTTAATAAAATATTCATATTGCAAATATAAATTGCAATAATAAGAACGTTTAGGATAAGATTTTGATTGTTCAATCAATTTTATTTTACCTATTACAAAAGATAGGCCCGTCATAGCCATTAAACCTTTTTGTGCAGAGGCCATGCAAAAATCAATATTATCTTTTTCAATATCAATAGGCAACATTGCATAAGTAGATGTGGTGTCCACAACAAAAATGCAGTTATATTTATGCGCTAAAGCACCTATTTCACGAATGGGGTTCAGTAAACCTGTTCCTGTTTCGTTATGTGTTGTATATACAATGTGTATATCCGGAGTGCTGGATAGTATTTCTTCTATTGCTTCTAGTTTGGGTATCTCGTCAACAGGAACTTTCATATTGATATGCGGCAAGTTATAGTAATGGCATATTTCTGCCGCTCTTGCACTATAAGCTCCGTTATTTATAATGAGTATTATTTTATTTTCCGGCAATAATGAATTTAGGCAAATATCCATATTGATTGTGCCGGAACCGCAAAAAAGAACTGCTGTGTATTCTTCGGTGCTACCGTGAACAATTTTCACCAGATCACTTTGCATTTGTGCCAAAATATCCCCAAATTCCTTTTCTCTAGGGCAAATATCCGGCACTACCTGCGCCATTTTCACCGTGTCGGTTGTGGTAGCAGGCCCCGGATTCAGCAATATGTTTCTTTTGATACTCATGATTGCAAAATAGAAAATAAATAATCTGCAATCACCGTTTTGGATTTGCCTATATTTGCCAAGATTGAATTCTCATCTATGAGCTTATGTTTCGATAAACCTTTCACTATTTGCGGCAAATTTTTGACATCCTCTTTTTTAACGGAAATTCCGATTTCATCGCCGATAGTCTTAACCAGCCATTCGTTTTGTTCAAACTCATCGCTTGCCCCACCCTCCAAAGAAATCACCGGCCGTTTGAAAGCCAGGTAAAAATCCAAGCGAACTCCGCTCAATTCGCTTACCAAAATATCCGCTTTGGCCAAAACAGACAAATTATCTATTTCTGTGCTAAAAGGAATATTTGGCAATTTCTTCTGCAAATCATCTATAAAATCCTTTTCGTATATATAAGAATACGGATGAGGACGAACAATCACATTATAGCCGGCATTTGCCAAATCCAAAATAAATTCGGAACCATAAGTTTTCAAAAGGCCTCTGTCGCCCCAAGTGCTCGCAACTAAAATGGTTTTGCCATCTGTATTTTTTTGCAAATTTGCGGCTCTTTCAATCAAAGAATCTAAATAAGGAAGCCCAGCAATAACGACTTTTTTGGATTCAAATAAATTTGCGAAAATGTCTTGATGAAGCAAAATCGTATCATAATTATCCATGCTGCCTTTTTTATAGTCAAATCCCAGTCCATGAAAAATATGGATTAGATTTTTGCAATCCTTTGGTTTTCTAATGGGATAGCCGGGGCATCCGATATTGGGCGTTGTAGATAATATATTCTTTTCTTTAAGATTGCTTATTGCAGAGTAACCTTTATTGCCTATACCTACAAATCTAACTCTGAATAAGGAAAAATCCGCATCAGGATTTCCATAATCGTGAAGTTCCAAAGCCGGGTCATTTATATCCATTGTGTAATAAGCGAATTTTATCTTTCTCTTTATAAGTTCTTCCACAATATCCCTGAAGTAAATCCAATACATTTTTCCTTCACTGAAAATTGCCAAATCACATTTAAAAGTTTCTTGTTTTTTGCCGGTCACAACTTCTTTTAAACGATAGAATATATTTTTAGCAAAAAACACAATTGTGCCTAAAATGCCAAATAATGCTGCCAAAAGCGCATTTCCCGTACCTGGGTCTAAATAGCCTTTTTTATTGCCAAAATTCACCTTGTGCCTCCTGAATAAAAATCCCGATAAAAAATGCCTTTGTCGAATTTATGAGGTCCTAACTGCAATTCTGTATTTTTGATTTTGTATTTCAAAGGAATTTCGCTATCAAACAGATAGGCAAAAATAATCGGAAATAGATCTTGAGATACATTAAAATCATTGTCATATTTTGCCGCTTTTTCTCTGTTTGGCCAACGCACAGCCATGAATGCACCGAATATATCACGAAATTTCATATAGTCAACTCTATTGAAGTCATAATTTTTAGGGATGCGCTTTATATCCATTAAATAAGGACCATGATCGCTCATAAATATAATTATGGCATCTGGATTGCTTTCAACAACGGCATTAATTTCTATTTGTATTTCATTTAGTGCTTTGTTGTAAATCGGTAACCATCTTTTAATTTCTGCTGCGCTTGTTGAATTTGAACGGTTACTGGAATGACCAGGCCCGGCGGCTGTCCATGCAAAAATTTTACTTTTATTGTTGTTTTCGGTTATAAATTTTGCAAAATCAAGGTTTAAATCTGTATCCTCCTCCTGGAGCACGCTATTTAAAATTCCCGAAAAAAATACTTTTTTAAGCACTCCATTACGGATAATTTTATTGTTAACCCAAAAATCGTAACTAAAATTATCTTTTGAAAATAAATATACCCTAGATACATTTGATATGCCGGTTTTGTAACCTTTATCTTTTAACAATAAATTTGCAATATTATTTCCGCTTACAAAATATCTAAAAAAATCCCGTGGCGGCGTTTTTGTTAAATCAACTGTTGTATTGATTCCGTCTTTGGATTTTGCAATGAAATCCGTTGACGCTTGAAAAACACTGCTCATTGTCTCCAAAGTCCCATCGGTTAGCGAATACACATCATAAACATTGAATCCGTTTTTCTCAAAAATATCCATTAATTCATCATAATTTGGAATATTTAAATAATCTGCATAGTCTTTATGAGGAAAAGCATCATGCATAAAAAGATAAATACTGGAACTGTCTTTAAGTTCAAGTTCTGCCAGCTCTTGAGATATTTCTATTTGAGGAAACTCTATTTGAGCAGCCCCAATAGCTCTTGAACTTCTGGTTTGCCATAAAAACGCACAATAAATATCGGCACATATTAAAAATACCATTAAAATCAGTTTTTTCCCAGATAAAAAATGTATAAAATAAAGAATTACAAAAAAGCACAAAAATCTGGATAACCAAATACTGCTATCCATAACAAAAGCTACATCTCTGATCATCGGCAAAAACATAAGGGAAAGAATTATGGAAACAGAAATCCAAAACTTAAACAATAAAGCCAATGCAAGCGAAACGGAAAATAAAACTGCAATATATACAGGCAAATCTAAGCCTACAAAATAAATTGGATTTTGCCTATAAATTGAAATTGCCGGAAATGCCATTGCTGCAAAACATAAAACACAATTCACCAACGAAGGTTTCGGAAGAATCAGCCCCCTAATATTAGCTAAGGTAATTTGTGGCATCGCCAAATTAGAAGCCTTGTAAACAAGCACATATCTCACAAAATTAAAGAACTGATTAAAAGTCCAATATATCAAAAGAGCCGAATTTTGTTTGTAAAGCAAAACAAAGAAAATCATCGCTATAAAAATGCCTTGTTTGCGTTCTTTGCTTTTTGCCTCGGAAGAAAGAAAAACAGAGGCTATGTTTATTAATGTCATTATTATGGGGAGTAAACTTATTCCAGAAAGTAAAAGATCTGGTTTACCCAAATCATTTAAAAAGAAAAACCGCTCTCCGTTCAACGAATTTTTTGTTAGAACATTATAAGCAGCGAACAGCATGGGAATTTGTATGAATAAACTTCCAAGAGAGCGGAGCGTGTAAAACGGATAATAAGAGAAGGAGTTGTAAAGTTCCCTTAACTGAAAATGCCTGATTCTTGAATCTTTCATTGAGTTTATCTTTTGAATAAACGGTTCCAGTTTTTGTTTGATTATACGTTCCTTTTTTTCCAAAATTCCGGTTAAATAATAAAATGGCGCAAGGCACACGCTAACTGCAAAG
>LIUI01000102.1:0-22242 GCA_001462235.1 Fibrobacteria bacterium GUT307 | reverse complement strand
CATAATATTGGAGAAGAAATATAGTAAATAATTTCAACGGTTACCTACTATTGCAAGCTATAAAAATACGGATAAAAAATACCTCTGTCGAATTTATGAGGTCCCAACTGCAATTCTGTATTTTTTATCTTGTATTTCAAAGGAGTTTCATTATCAAATAGATAAGCAAAGACAATTGGAAATAGATCTTGGATTGTATTAAAATCATTGTCGTATTTTGCAGCTTTTTCTCTATTTGGCCATCGTATTGCCATGAATGCACCGAATATATCACGAAATTTTATATGGTCAACTTTATTGAAATCGTAGTTTTTAGGAATGCGCTTTACATCCATTAAGAAAGGACCGTGATCGCTCATAAATATAATTATGGCATTAGGATTGCTTTTAATAACTGTATCTATTTCCATTTGCATTTCATTTAGCACTTTGTTGTAAGCTGGTAACCATTTTTTAATTTCTGCTGCACCTGAATTTAATTTTCCGCTGGAATGGTCTGGCCCAGCAGTTGTCCACGCAAAAATTTTATCCTTACTGTTATTTTCGGTTATAAACTCAATGAAATCGCTGTTTACATCAATACCGCCGCCACCGAATGTATCATTTAATTTTCCTCTAAAAAACATATCTCTAAGCACATTATTAGTTGTAGTGGTATCCTTAATCCAAAAATCATAACTAACATTATTTTTTGAAAAAAGCCATCTATTGGCCAGATTGGATGTGCCAGTTTCATAACCTTTATCCTTTAACAATAAATTCACAATATTGTTTCCACTCACAAAATATCTGAAAAAAGACCGTGGCAGCAATTCCTCTGTTTTCATCAATTCGACTGTTGTATTGTTTCCATCTTTAGATTTTGCAATGAAATCCGTTGACATTTGAAAAACACTGTACATTGTCAACAAAGTCTCATAGGCTAGCGAATACACATCATAAATCTTAAATCCATTTTTCTCAAAAACATCCATTAATTCGTCATAATTTTGAAGGTTTAAATAATCTGCATAGTCTTTATGAGGAAAAGCATCGTGCATAAAAAGATAAATGCTGGAACTGTCTTTAAGCTCAAGTTCTGCCAGCTCTTTAGGTATTTCTACTTGGGGAAATGCAATTACTTTGGAATCTCCCGTTTTCATAAAAAATGCGCAATAAACAGCAGCACATACTAAAAATACCATTAAAATCAATTTTTTCCCAGATAAAAAATGTATAAAATAAAGAATTACAAAAAAGCATAGAACTCTGGCCGGCCAGATATTACCGGTCATAGCTTGAGCTACTTCCTTAAACATCGGTAAAAATAGGGTGGAAAGAATTAAGGAAACAGCAATCCAAAACTTAAACAATAAAGCCAGCGCAATTGAAGCGGAAAATAAAACTGCAATATATACAGGCAAATCTGAACCCACAAAATAAACTACATTTTGCCTGTAAATTAAAATTGCCGGAAATGCCATTGCTACAAAACATAAAACAAAATTTAACAGCGAAGGTTTAGGAAGAATCAAGCCTCTGATATCAGCTAAAGCAATCTTTGGAATTTTCAAGTTAGAAGCCTTGTAAACAAGCACATATCTCACAAAATTAAAGAACTGATTGAAAGTCCAGTATATTAAAAGAGCTGAATTTTGTTTGTAAAGCAAAACAAAGAAAATCATTGCTATAAAAATGCCTTGTTTACGTTCTTTGCTTTTTGCCTCGGAAGAAAGAAAAACAGAGGCTATGTTTATTAATGTCATTATTATGGGGAGTAAATTTATTTCGGAAAGCAAAAAATCCGGTTTACCCAAATCCTTTAAAAAAAAGAACTGTTCCCCGTCCAACGGATTCTTTGTTAGAACATTATAAGCAGCGAACAGCATGGGAATCTGTATAAATAAACTTCCAAGAGAGCGGAGCGTATAAAATGGGTAATAAGAGAAGGAACTGTAAAGCTCCTTTAACTGCAAATGCCTGATTCTTGAGTCTTTCATCAAGTTTATTTTTTGAATAAACGGTTCCAATTTTTGTTTGATTATACGTTCTTTTTTTTCCAAAATTCCGGTTAAATAATAAAACGGTGCAAGGCACACGCTAACTGCAAAGGATAGCAGAATAAGCGAAAAGCCGTATGAACCCGTTAATTCATAAAAACAGGTTAAGCACGAATATAGTGCAAATTCCAAAAAAGCCATAATATTGGAGAAGAAATATAGAAATATAAAATTTAATGACAAATGGGGGGAAATTCAAAAGACACGTAAATAGTTTGTCATAAAGATGTATATTTCTTTTTTATAGTTTCATAGCAACGCATGGCATAGCCGGGGCGCAAATCGGGGAAAATTATGTTCATCCAATATTTTCGCCTTTCGGCATAAGCCGCCAAATCTCTCCAAATACCCGAACATATTGTCTTTAGAAAATCTTCGCTTGTATAAACCAAAGGCCCGTAATGAATATCTTCCAGCGAAACACATAAACAGCGGCTTTTAAGGTATGTTTCCTTATCGAAAGGGAACAAGACCAAGGGCCGCCCAAAACAAAGCCAATCCAGCACTAAACCGGAATAATCAGAAATAAAACAAACGGAATCCCCAAGCAATGGCAATATTTCCTTTGCACTATGAATAGAAATTCGCGGATGCATCGAAATTTCACCTTGCATATTATTTGAATTTATATGCCCTGCCACAGCTAAACGCAGATTTTCCTTTTCCAAATATTCATGCAGGCTTGCAGATTTTAAAACATCATTGATTGTTTTATAAACATTGTTCTGCTCATCTTTTTTATCGCGGAAAGTTGGGAACCATGTCAAAAGATTTTCCGGTGTTTTTTCCCTAAGCAGGAGCATTCTGTCAATATGCGCTCCGCCGCCGTAAGGTAATATGCGTTCCGTGCGAAAACGAAACTGCCCATCCAAATTTTTTTTCTCAGTAGGTGAAGATGTTGGAAATAAATCAAAATCCGTCATTAAAAAAACGTGAATTTTACGTTTTATCCACAGCCATTCATTAAAACCCGGATGGCTATATTGCCCTATCTTCAAATAGCTCAAGCAATGTCCTAAATAAACACGCATTCCCAAGGCTTTGCGAAAAAACAGCAAAAACAAGTCCAAATCGTCTTCGCCGTGCGAATAAATCAGCACAGGTGCTCGCAAAATGGCTATACGGGCCGCTAAACTATTCCTTTTTAAAACAACAAACCCCTTTGCTCTCAATTCCCTTAAAAGCACGGGAGAATCGGCTATCCAAATAACAGGCTGTTTTGCCTGCTCAACCATATATGAATGCAAGGCCCCTGCGTTGTCTTCGTAAATGCGCCCCCTATGGCCCCCTATAACCCAAGGGTGATTGCCCAAGGTACGAGCTTCATGGAAAAAAGGCGCGAGAATGCGAAAGCACATTGCCATAGCAAAATTAAAAGGGCAGCCAAGAATAAAAAGCCAATCTATTTTCATAAACACAAATATAATATATTTATTTTACTATATTTTATTCCTATGATAAAATTACCCAAAATCGCACTTATAGTTTTATGCTTAACAGCGTTTTGCGTATCTGCTGTGAATAACCCTGTGGGTGAGGCAAGAAAAACCAACGCTGCAGATTTTTTTAGGCACCCGCAAAAAAGCGAAAATTACAATGAAATGTGGAGCTATGTTTTTATTCTTGATAACGGCACAAAAATATACGTGAACTACACTTGGATGTATGTCCCCACCCAAGGCTTCAAAATAGGCACTGATTTTTCGGTATGGAATTTTAAAGGCAAAAGTTACAGTGTAGGGCGGCAATACCCAACAGATAGGTTTGTTGAAAATAAAAATGCAAACAGCATTTCTATAAATAATGACGATTATTTAATGGAAAAATTGCCGGGAGTCGGGCATCGCATATTGTTTTCCGCTAACAAAAATGGCCGGAAATTCCTTGATTTGACTTTTACAAGTGCTGTAAACGGACAAGTTCAAGGAGATGGCGTGTTTAGTGTGGACGGCGCAAAATTCGGTTTATTTGTGCATATTCCTTACGGCAGGGTTAAGGGTCGCTTGGGCATTGGAGAAGATACCGTTGAAGTACAGGGCTATGGCTATATGGACCATGCTTGGCAAACCGAGAAACCCGCAGAAATGGCAACTCGAATGATTACGTTTAGCATGCCATCGTCAAAATCATTTATAGCAGGACGTATAAGCGTAACCAAAAACGGCGAACCTTTTGGTTATGCCATTAATCACTTAGAAAGCTCTTCTGGCATCATTTATGCAAGTTCCGTGCTTGAAGACGAAAAAAAATATAGCCCAAAAAAATTTCCTAAAAACTTGGCTTTTGTATGGAATAACCCAGCCATTGCACCTCTTAAATTCGAAGCAAAAGCCCAAGAAACATTCAGCATTCTTTCAAATTTTGACGGCTTTCTTGAACGAAACGCGGTTAAACTTGCACTTGGCGAATTGCTTTACAAACGCGGACGCTCGGTAACTGAATACGGCAAACTCGACTGGGTAATTGCCGGATTCTGATTAAGGCTGTTGCGTCTCCGTGGTTACATACACTAGAGTTTGGTTTACCAATTGGTAAGCAATTTCTCCAAAAGTAATAGGCCCTTCAAAGGTTTCAATATTCTTACCTTCAAGCTCACCATGCAAGAAATTCAATATGCAGTTGCATGAAAACTCGGTTTTCACTTCTTTGAAACCGGCAATCTTGTTATGAAATTCCTTTTCGTAATCTTCTATGTTTTTTGCTATTCTGTATTGAATATGGTTGAATACCGGCGCATAAAAATTAACAACTCCGTTTTCAATGGTCTTAAAGGAAATGTTTATGCCATTGCCTGCATAGTCCCCGACCAAAGGAAGTTTTATATCTATTTTGTTTTGCGCTATGTAGTCTGCAAGGACAGTTTCTTTCCCGTCTATAAAGCATTTGGTTACCGAAAAACCTTCTTCGGCAAAGGTGATAACTGGTGAGGATTCATCTTGGGAGAATATATTGATGATATTTACTCTAGCCGTTTTGTTGCTTGGGAGGCCCAAATGAAGAGCAACAGCTTCGTCGCTGTATATGGAAGCGTCTGTGCCGCGAACAGCTATGGGAGTTTGCCCAACAACACCAAGATTCAGCCCGGAAATCCACCCGACAATGTTTTTCATAAACATATCTTTGAATCCGTCTGCATTTTGGGCGTATTTTCTGTGCACTGCGCTATCAAATGGTATAATCAGTATGGAAAAACCATTGTCAAAGGCATCTACCGCCACATTTTCAATGTCTGCTGCGGAATATGCTTTAATTGAGAAAGCCTCGTATGGAAACTCTGTTACAAATAGGAATTCATTAGAGATTTTACTGCCGTCTTTAGCCATAAAATACTCCGTGGAGCCCCCTACCCATTTGCCTTTTGGCAATTTTTTGAGCAGAGCTTCTGTTCCAGCAATATGAAGCAGCTTGCCATCCTCTATGAATTTAGCTGTTTCTTGAAAAGACATTAACATATCGAGTTCTCCTTGGAGGGTTATAATTTTTCCAAAATTGTGCGGTCTGCACTCATGGTTGACTTAAATTTGTCCAAAAAATCGCAAATTTCCTTGGTACAGTTTTGCAGCGTGGATTGTGAAGGTTCTTTTGCATAAAGCATCTTCATGCGCATAAGCAGCATGGAGAAATTCAAATGCTCAAAGCTGTACTTGCCCAGCAAGAGTTTTTCAACTTGTCGAACCGTAAGAGGCATTCTGTATCTCCTATTTAATAACTACATACTTATGGCCATCTTATACAAAGATAGAAAAAATCTAGGGACTTGTCAAGGGGGATGAGCGTGGTATTTAAAAATCGCCCCGCCACGCCCCAGCGCAATTGTCAGAACCCCGATGCCCCCGATGAAAAGGATTAACCCGATTATGTAGCATTAAATGTTGAAATCCCCTAATAAGTATACCTGCAGACTTGGTAAAGCATTTATAGAAGGGCGTTTTTGTGTTTTTGCGGGAAATCCTAAAAATCGGGGCTATCGGGGTTCTGACAACAAGTTTTCTTGGCCGCGGCATTTTTGTAGATTTCTTGCGAAATATGGCTCAGAGGTAGAAAATATGGTGTTTCACGAGTGGAATATGCAGGAAGCCCTTGAGGTTAGGTTTGAGGAAGGCAAAACGGAAGGCCACGATGAGCTGTTCGCCCTCTGGGAATCTGGCATATCCTTGGACGAAGCTAAGCAAAAGTTTGGCTATTTGGACAAGGCCAAACGGAAGTTTGGCTTGGAAAGTTAATCATGTATCGGAGTTCTGACTAGGAGGTTGAGAATATAACTCACGAATCCCTTAATTTTGACTGGGCATCTGCTAAATGAAGGGCATCTATGATGTCTTGGAGGTCTCCGGCTATCACTTTGTCTAGGTTGTAAAGGGTTAAGTTTATGCGGTGGTCGGTTACCCTGTTTTGCGGAAAATTGTAGGTACGGATTTTGTCGCTCCGGTCTCCTGTGCCTACCAAGCTCTTGCGCTCTGCCGCCTCTTTTTTCTGCTTTTCCGAAATTACGTGGTCTAACATGCGGGAACGCAGGAGTTCCATTGCTTTTGAGCGGTTTTGAATTTGGCTGCGCTCGGTTTGGCACGCCACCACCAAGCCGCTTGGAATATGCGTTATGCGAACCGCAGAGTCCGTTTTGTTTATATACTGGCCACCTGCGCCGCTTGCCCTATAAACATCAACCTTCAAATCTTCGGTTTTAATTTCAACATCAACCTCTTCTGCTTCCGGCATTATCGCAACCGTTGCCGCCGAGGTATGCACCCGCCCTTGAGATTCGGTCTCAGGGACACGCTGCACCCTATGAGCGCCGCTTTCAAACTTCAAAACTCCGTAGGCATTGGCTCCGCTCACAAAAAGGCAAATTTCCTTAAAGCCCCCAACTGTTCCTTCGCTAATATCAGTGACCTCTACCTTAAAGCCCTTGCCTTCCAGGTAAGCCCTATACATGCGGAACAAATCGCCTGCAAAAAGGGAGGATTCATCGCCGCCTGTCCCTGCCCGGATTTCCAAAATAGCATTGCGATTGTCAAATGGATCCGGAGGAACCATTAAAATTTGCAAATCGTTTTCCATGCTTTCAATTTGCTTTTCAATGGGACCAATCTCGGTTTTGGCTGCCTGCGCAAGTTCCGCATCGCTGCCACCCAAGGCTTCTTTCCATTCCCTTAAATCACCGCAAAGCCTCATATACTCGGTTCCGGCAGAATATGTTTTTTCCAAAGCCTTAAAGCTCTTGTGCAGCTTGGTGAATTTCTCCGGGTTTGCCGCAATTTCCGGCAAAGATAGCTCCTGTTCAAGCTCTTCATAACGCTCTAAAAATTTCTTAACCTTTTCTTGCATTAAAACCGCAACCTCTTATAGATAACCGACTTTTTGTTGAGATAAGGTTTGAGGGAATTCCAAGACAAAAATACGCTTTGCACTCCGGCAGCATAAGGTGCAATTTGATAAACAGGGAACACAAATTCCAAGCCGTCATCATTTAATTTCACGATTCCTGGTACAAAATCGCTTTCTTTTTGTGTATAGTCGTAGTCAATAAGCGATTGCATATTTTGCGAAAGCAAAAATTCCTTGATTATGAGTTTGGTAACGTCTTTTTCCCAATTTTTATTGAAAAGGCTTGCAAGTTCTATTTTTTTGCCGTCTGCAAGCGTGTAAATGCCTATATTAAGTTCATTAATGCCAGAGTTGCCGGCGCTTGGGTCAGAGTAATAAGAAGTTGTAAACTGTAGAATGCCGGGAAAGGGGAAAGAGAGTTGGTCCGATATATACAATAGCTCCTTATTTTGGTTTTTGAAGAGAGGCAAGATAGCGACTGGTTCTTGATCTAAAAAACTTTCCCCGAATTTTTGCCTTATGAAATTTTTTTGCAATTCCTGCAAAGCCGCTTGGTTTGGCAAAGCCACCGGGTATGTAAAGAAGAATTTTCCGGTAGAATCAAAAAAAACGGTATTGAAAGCGATAGCAGCACCAACACTATTTTCTGCACATACGGGAGCCGGAGCTACGGGGGCAGGAGCAGGGGCGGGAGTACGGGCAGGAGCAGAGGTGCGGGCAGGGGTGGAAGTACGAGCGGGCGTAGAAGTACGGCGAGGAGCAGGAGCAGCGCAAACAAGAACTCCCATGCACAAGAACAAGGCCACCTTCTTAAAGTCCATGATGGGGGAATATAGAAAACTATTTCTATATTTCTGCTTTGTGCCCTTTTTATTTATTTTATTTTTTTACATTACTGCCTTTGCCCAGGTTCAAAGTGAGGTCACGGCTAACCTAATTGCAATGCCTACCTACACTTACAGCAGGCAGCCCGGCACCCTTGGCTTAGAAGCAGACGAAGAAAGATGGACTCCGGACAAATGGAAAAACCGGCAGATTTTTGGGCGTTTTATTCCGATTATGGACTGGAAACCCAAGCAAAGCAGCCTTTGGTTTTATACCGGAAACGAGCTTGGAGATGAACTTTGGCAAGAATTAGCAGACACTAACAGCGGGGAGCCAAATCGCACACCCATGCTTTACGGGGGCTTTACTACCCCACTCTTAAATGGATTTTATGCTATGGCAGAATTCAATCAGATAGACCATTTTAGCGAAGCTACATTTGAAAACCGCAAAGAACGGATAAATTCGCAGAAATTTTCGTGGTTTGGGGAAAATTTACCTGCATATTCCGGACTTTTTGGCGGATTTGGCTATATTGGAGAGGGAGACTTCTTCAAAAATGCCAATATTTTGACTGGATCTGAGTATCTCTGGGCTTGGAATGAAAAAGAATGGGTCCCTATTCGCATAAACCCGAGGATTGAGGGGAATGCCGCTTTTTATTTTATGGAAAAAGAAATTGAGCTTCATGCTGCTAACGAAAAATTCCAAATCCAGGATTCAACAGAAGAAAACCGCAGCCATTTTGGAATGAGGCTAAAAGGAGAAAACACAGGCGGAGGTTTATATGCCAACCATGTAGAAGACGAAGAAAATCTTGTTGTTTGGATGGATTTTAATCACAACTTTCTGCAAGTCTTTACAAATAAAGGCTTTATAGCATTTAGGTCTGATGAAGATAGGAGTGTTGTGCTTATCAATGATTTTGCAGATAGCTTGGAATACAAAACGAGCCTAAGCGACCCAACCGATTTAACGCTGGGAATTTTATTAAACCTAATAGGCATAAAGCTATATGGCGAAACAACTTACAAATCAAAGCCTCTTTTTATGAAGCTAAGGGCATACAAAAACTATGACTATGACTTTCAATCCGTAGGCTTTGATAGCGAAATAGCTTATAAATCCCGCATTGCAGAAGCCGGGCTTGCATATTCAAAGGAATTCTTTAATGATATTTCCTATAATGAAAATGAAATCAAACCGGCAGAGAACACGGCTAAGTTATTTTTGAAATACCGTTTTTTGCAAAACCTATCATTTACCCACGAATGGATTTACCGTGACCTCCCTTATAGATGGTGGTTTTGGAATATGCAAATAGAGCAGAGAATACCCAAATTAAATGCCACGCTTTACGCTGTTTGGCTAAATACCCTCTCTAAAAACAATAAAAAAGACTTTTCCTTTGGTGGAGTTAACGCAGCAAGGTTTTACTGCGGAGCTACCATCTCATTTTGATGATTTCATTGTAGGCATTTCGCACACAACGTACCGAATAGAAACTCGTTTCTCCTGTGTAAGACCTATTTACATTGCCGAAATCATAGTACATACTCCTGTAATAAATAATGCCTTGGAACTTCGTATCACTCCACCAATATCCTTCGTAACTACCATAGAAATTACCGCTCTCGCTTCTACCACTGCCCCCTGGCAGGGCAGAAAAACCGTAATAATCTGTACCTTCTTTGTAGCTACCAGCACACCGCATATCCGTCATAAGGTAATTCCGTTTTAACAATCTAGCATTATTTTTACAATCCCAGTCTCCTCCTACAGTTCTTAATTTTATTCCTGCTATTGAATCTCCTCCTACATAATCCGTTAAAATTGTCCATTCTGCATCGCTTGGCAAATGCCAACCATTAGGGCAAATTATCAGAGCCGTGGGCCAATCATAGAGACGACCAAATTTATCGCAGTTTTCTGTGTTGGTGTCTTTTAATAAACCATCTGTTCCACCGCATTTGCTGCTACAAACAACAAAATTCAAATTCTCGGCCATCCATATTTGCTCGCCAATTTGCACATATACATACCTTTTTCCATCTCGCTCGTCGCAAAACTGCTTTTTCATTTTGCCGTAATGCTCTATTTCCGTACTCGGATCAAAATCCGAGCATAAGTCTTCGTCAGTGTTCGAAGAAGAGCTTACGATGCTGCAATCTATAGAGGAAGATGATGAACTTGAAATTTTTGAGGACGATGAATTTGGAGTTTCCGCTACCGAGCTGGAAGAAAGCGATGGCCCATCGTCACCACCAAAGAAGCAGGAAGTTAGTGTATGAATCACGATGCTCCCAGCTAAGAGGACGAGCAGGATGAGGCGCATTAAAATTTTTCCAGCTTATGCAACTTTGGCGTTTTGCGGAGGAAACGGAAGCCTTCATAATAAATCCTTCGAGTCCTTGTCTCAGGTTCTTTTGTCGTACATTTACCGCTTCCTGTTATGCTTTTCCATTCCGTTACGTCAGGTTTTAATTCACATACCGTACTTGCTGGTTTAACATATTTTTCCTGTGCCCCTATTTCATTTATAAGTGTGCATTCGGGACTTAAATTATCGGAGCAAGGCAGCCCTAAATCCCAATATTTTTTATAAAAATTTCTAATAACAATTTCATCCGCAATGCCTGCCATATCATAAAGTTCAAACTTGTTAGGTTTTAATTTAGCAACTGGTTTTAAGCCAATAGGCTTTATCCATTCATAACGGGAAATTGTTGGCAAGTCATTTATATCACCCCAATAATAACGGGTAGAAGTACCCGCATGCATCAAAAAGAACCATTCTTCTTCAAATGGCAAGCGATAACCAGAAGCCGAAGTATCTAATGCAAGTATAGAGCATGAATCACAATAATGATTAGGATTTCCCAGCAATATAAATTTCTTAGCATCTTTGCTACTCGGATGAATTTTGACGTATGCTGTATCCAAACCTTCTTTTTTGGAACGCTCATTGGCGAATCTCCGTTCACCATAGCCCCCTATAAATGGCAGATCTGATTCTGCGAATTGTTTTCTATTTTTGTATTCCTCTTTTTCCAGCGTGAAAGGAGAAAATATTGTATCACTAACTTTATCATAATATATGGCATCTCCAATTGTTAATTTTGTTTTATCAACGATAAGAGGCTGTATATAGCTTCTACTTTCGTAGCGTCCATGGTTATAAACATCCTCCCAGGTATTTCCCCAAGTACCTGCTAAAAGATAACCCATATAAGTTACTTTTTCGTAATCTAAACCAGTAACCCATATCTTATGCGAATAATCCCCCATCTGTATATAACTTTGCTCCACCAAAACCTGAATTGTGTCTGTACGACCACTGTTTTCCATAAACAATATTCGGAAGGTTTCTGCAAGATTTGAAGCTTGAACGAAAAGGCAATTTTCCGTATTCAAAGCCACGGAATGCTCACTAATCCATATACCTTGTATCCCCTTGTCGGGGCATATTGAAAAAGTTTCTTTTCTTGAAACCTCTATGTATGCCCCAGTTTCCACTTTGTAGCGGTAGCGGGATGTTGGCTTTGATGCTTTGCCTTTTTTAAGAGAGGACACATACAAACTCTTGTGCGGATTCTTCTGCTTGGCTTGCTTCGTTTTTTCGGGCACATCAAACCATTCCGCCTCAAAAGTTGAGACGCGTTTGCCCTGCAAATCGTAAACGCCGTATTTTTCGCCGGCGAAAGCTAGAAGTGATAGAGCGAGAAAAAATACTAAAACTATTTTCATGCTTGCCAAGGGGAGATAAGGCATTGGGAAAATTTAGAAATTTCTTCTAATCTTGGACGCAACGAACCGAAAACCCGTAGTACTTATCGTATCCACTCCTTATTACACTCTCATAGTTGGCAAATATACTCCAGCAGGAGGCATTGTAGAAATTAGAATTACTGCTCCACCACCAACTACCACTGCTACCATAATAATCAGGGCCTCCCCAGATGCTACTGTTATCAGGAACACGGTAACCACTTCGCAAAGCCGAAAAGCCGTAATCATCAGTACCATAGTTGCAGTTAAAAGAGTCAGCCCAACCGCTTTTCGTTCGCAATTTCTTGCCCGCAGTTAAAGAATCACCAGTCGTTTTCATTAATGTATTCCAATCATCATCGCTTGGTATATGGAAACCATCAGGGCATATTCCGCGATGCTTAGGTTGTATATCATCTGTGCAAGAACGTTCGTTGCAATCAGAAGGCAAATTCATTGCCGTTGCCCAATCGTAAAGGCGGCCATATTTGTCGCAATTGGCTGGGTCATCATGATTGCACCAAGATTTTCCATTCTCGGCAGTGTGCATAGCATTCAAATTTTCTGCGAACCAAATTTGCTCGCCAATTGCAACAGTTTTGTAAACCTTGTTGTCATGTGTTACCTCGGGACCGTAAATAATGTTATTTAAGGAATATGTAGAATCGCTGTCGCATTGAGGCGGTTCAATGTAGCAGTCGCTTTGCGATAGTCCTTCCTGTGAGCATTCACCATTGCAACATTCACCAGTGCAAGATGCAAAAGATAAGGCAAGTAGCACAACGATGAGAATCAGGAAGTTTTTCATGCTTTTTCCTCTAAAACTTCTCAAGTTTATGCAGCTTTGGCGTTTTGCGGAGGAGGCGAGAGGTTTCATAACTTATGCTTAGTAGAGCAGATGTGTCTGATGATGCAGCCTTCCTAACTCGCCTCGCTGGGCATTTTACTACTTTGCCAGAACCATCAAAGCAAGGTTCGCTAGTGGCAGGTTTATTAGTGGACGGAGTCAAAAGAACCCTAGTTCTACGGATAAAATCACATTCAGGGCTTACAGCACGTTTATCAAAAAAGCCACTGCAAGATAATCCATTATCGTAATGTAAATCCCGCTCTTCAACAAAAGCTTTTTCTATGTCATTATAACTATAGTAAACATGCACGATAGTCCATTCCCTGCCCATGCCTACCATGTCATAAAGCCCAAATTTGTTTGGGATAAGCTGGGCAACGGGCTTTAACTCAATAGGGCGCACCCAAGCATAACGGGAAACTGCCAGCGAATCTTCCTCATCCCCCCAATAATAGCGAGTGGATGCCCCTGCACGCATTAAAAAAAGCCATTCTTCATTAAAAGGCTCCCTGTAGCCTGAGGCAGAAGTGTCCATAACAAAAATAGCCCTTGGCCAGCCGCTTAAAGAATCCAGAATCGTGAAAGTATCCAAGACTATAAAATTTCCAGCTCCTTTGGCATCGTAATCACTCTCGCGAATCATGCGGTATACGGTATCCAAGCCTTCTTTTTTTGAACGTTCGTTAGCAAAACGCCACGTTTCATATCCTCCTATATTCACAAGCGGCAATTTAGATTCGCCAAGTTTTTCTTTTTTCGTGTATCTGTCATAGGATTCAATCTTCTGTAGTCTTATTCCTCCGAGTTCAGAGTAAAATACAGCATCCCCTATTGTAAGTTTGGTTTTGTCCACTATGAGCGGCTGGCTGTATGTTCTATTCTCGTAATGCCCAAAACCAGGTAAATTGCAAACAATTGCTTTAGACGAACACCATGAGGGCATTGAATCTGGAACCCATGCCACATGCGAGTAATCCCCCATTGGTACATAACTCTGTTCCACCAAAACTTGAATTGTGTCTGTAAGCCCGCTGTTTTGCAAAAACAATACGCGGAAAGTCCCCGCAAGGTTGGATGCCTGAATGGAAAGGCAGTTCTTCTCGTCCAAGGCTACAGAATATTCGCTAATCCAAGTGCCTTGGACTTCTTTGTCTGGGCAAATAGAAAAGGTTTCTTTTCTGGAGGTTTCTATGTATGCTCCAGTTTCTGCTTTGTAGCGGTAACGGGAAATTGGCTTGGAGCCTTTGCCTTTTGACAGTGAAGATATGTATAAATTTTTATTCGGTTCCTTTGCCTTAGCTAGCATTGCTTTTTCTTGCAGTTCATGCGGCTCCGCCTCAAATGTTGAAACGCGGTTTCCCTGCAAGTCGTAAACGCCATATTTTTCGCCAGCAATGGCAAGAAGCGATAGAGCGAATATTAATATCAAAATGATTTTCATAAAACCTCCTAGCGGAAATACGGATCCAAGTCAGGCAATAGGCAAGCACCAGATTCCTTGTGCAAGCAATCCCATTGAAGCTCAACGCAATATCCTCCTAACTTATTCTTGCAAGGACCATTTCGTTCATTAGGCTCACTAGGCACCATGCCTCTATTCCGCAGTCTAATGCCTTTCCATGAGCTGTTAGAATGCATTAAATTGCCTTGGTTTGTGTTTTGCGTTATTTTATCTGAAAGAAGGTTATCAAGAACATCCGTAAGCCCCATTGCATGCCCTAACTCATGGTAAGCTACTCTTTTGGTTACGTCAGCATCATTTACCCAAGGCAATATAACTACTGTGGCTCCACCATTTGTATTTGCTACCGCTACACTATTAATTGGAATCTCCCCTATATATGCTGGCGAATCAGGCGTTGCCGTATCCATGAAAACTGCACAGTTTGGATCCACATTGCTTGTTGTGGCAATTTCCGTTGAACTATTAGGAAAAATCAAAACCCAAGCGTTTTGTGGATTGTCCCATTTTACACGTGCATCCAATGCTTCACAGTCCTTATTATCTTCAGGAGAAATCGGCACTAGTATTAAAGTATTTTTAGATTTTGGATCATCATAACGAAAGCGGCTACCGCAAATTTCAATTCTGCCACCTTGTGATTTCAATGGCCAAAAATTTTTGACAGGATAACCCAATTGAATAATGACTCTTTTTTCACCTTCCAAGCCACCATCGTATTGAATTTCATCAATAAATTTATCAATTTCGCCTTTAATACAGTCTTCATCATAATCGCCTCTTGCTCTGCTAAGGATATATTCTATTTTTTCTTTTTCATTACCAATGTAGTAATACTCAGGCTCGCTAAATTCCATATTTACATTGCCATGCCCCACAATAGCCTGCCTATAAACTGCATTGAATTCATGCCAAAAACTCTTTTCATTTATCATCTGGTGCCTAGGATGCGGCTTACTTCTGTCTCCCCAAGAATAGGCATAAAAACTATAATCATCTTTCAAATCGTATGCTTTATTATGCAATTCATTAACCTTATATGCCTTGCCAAGAAAAGACCTGCAAAGCGCTATTTTTTCAATTGACGATATGCCAACTTCAAGTCTGTGCTCTTTGAATTCTTTCGCTAGAATACTAGGGAGCTCTTCTAAGCGATTCAAAGTATTAGGGTCGCAATAATAATAATCATAATCCGTTGCATACCCAGTGTCAGTAAAAACCTTAACGTATCCTTTTCCATTTGTTGGAGTTGAAATATAAGCAATGCTGTCTTCCCTGTCTTTGATGGCATTGGGAAAATTAGGGCTAATATCAAAACCATAAGCATGGCTTTCATGCGGCTCCAAGAACCCCTCTTTAGGCCAGTTTGCAGGCCAAGGAATAGAATTTCCGCCGAAACCCTGAGAGCCATCATTGCCTGACGGCGGCTCTGTTGCACAAGACATCAAAAGCCACACAGCACCTAAGCAGCAAAATATTTTTACCATTTTATTACCTTGTAATGCAAACGATCGGTTGTTTCTTTGGCATGTATAATTATTACATCGCCATGTATTCCCTGATCTTCAGGGTCTTTGGAGAATAAAACCATGCGGCCATGTTTTTCGGGGTCATAGTCTTTGCTAGAGAAATTTGTAAGAGTGACAAACATATATTTGCCGTTTTTTTCACCATCTCTGTAAAAAGGCACATCTATTGGCTTGGCATCTTTATAAGTTTTTCCTGTGCTGTCTTGCAAGGTAACGCGCACAATTGCTTTGGATATTCTTGTCTTTTCATGCTTTTTCACCAAGTGCGCTATAACCCTGCCGTGACCACCAAAAGCGATAAAATTTATTATACCTTGATTCGGCAGATTAGGGAAAAGCGTTCTCACAGGATAGACTTTTTTTAGCTCACCGTATTCCCAACGCAAATATTGAATTTCTTCTTCGCTACCATAATCCCCATAAGCTCCCATAGCCACATCATTCCCCCTATCCGTCCCAAGCAAATCCTGCTCAAGAACACCCTCAACCTTGCTGCCCTTCAAAGCAGGGGACTTATCCGCAAGGATAAGACCCGCATCGTAGCCAAAAAAGTGAGCCGTCCCGGAAGCGTTCTTCTCATCCATGAACTTAGGGTCGCCTGCTATGTTGCCTGTCCCGTTCCTCTTGGAGGCAAAAGAACTGTATTCCGCAACCCACGAAGAAGGAATATCGCCGCCCGAATTATTCCAGAAAACAGAGTTGCTGACTTTACCCGAAGTTCCGGAAAAAGCATTGCCGCCGCTTGATGTATTGCCTGCAACAGTGGCATTAAAAACAGAAGCGATTTTGGCATAAAATGCGCCGCCTTCATTGGCACTTTTGTTGCCATGAAAAACGGCATTGGCAATTTTAAGACTGCCTTGGACGGACAAACAGCCGCCCTCGCCTTGGGCAGAATTGCCCGAGCAAACCACATTCTCTATGTCAGCATCGCCATCTATGAAAGCAGCGCCGCCTTTGTTGCCTTTGCCATTCTCAAAAAGCAATGTCTTGCCTATGAGCAAGCCTTTGCCGCCGTAATGCAATGCACCGCCGTTGCCATTGGATTCATTGTTCGTAAAGGCCATATTCAAAAGCTCAAGCTTTTCTGTTGAAGCGGACAAGGCTCCTGTTTTCCCGCCTGTTATGTGAAGGCCTGTGAAACGCCTGGGAGACTTGCCCGCTATCCATATAGGATAATTCTTAACATCCAGGACGGGAATCTCGGAAAAAGATTGCAGTTCCCAGAATGGCTTTTCGGTGCCCACCAATTCCAGGCCAACGGGGAAAATGCTGTGCTCATCGCTGGCCTCCCAAATGCCGCCTGTCATTTTTATTTCCAGACCATCTCTCTGGGCTTCGGTCAAGGCTTGCGGGAATGAACGCAAGGCTGTTTCCGCAGAATTGCCGTAGCAGTTGGATATGCAGGGGGAATGGGGATTCCAGTAAATGCGGTTGTTTGATGTTTTATTGAATGAAAACTCGTAAACACTCGCAAGAGCCTCGGAGGGGAAGCCTTCTATAAAAGGACGGGATATCTTGACGGAAACTTTTTGAGAGGTCTTTTCCAGATTCACATTGCGGCTGTCCCTGCCGTCAACTTTAACCGTAAAGTCCTGGGCATAAACATACATCTCCACGGAACTAGCAGAAAGCGGCAAGGCAGAACGGTAGCGGAAAAGATTTTTGCTGTAGAATGGGCCAAAGTTGTATTCGCTGTGGGAGATTTCCTCTGCCCTCGGCTCCATTGAAACGGTGGACTGGGGCTCCATCTGGAAATGCCTTGCCTCTATGCCGCCAACCACATGGCTTCTGGGAGCAAGGCGAACGCGGCTGTTAGGGGCAATGAAGCGGCCAAAGAATTTGCCGTCCGTGCCTATGTCTATATACCCGCCGGCTGCATTCCACTCTATCTCGCTGGGATTGCCGCCTGCTATGGAAAAGGTGTTCCTGTCTGCGAATCTTATGCCGTCAAGGACATAGATTTTCACAGGGCCTTCGGTTAAATCAAAATGCCATTTGACATCCGGCTCGGTGTGGATATTGGAGAACACGTATGAGCCGCTTCTGAGGCGGACCGTGGAGCGGGCGTCTATGCGTAAATTGCCGTAGGCGCCGGGCAATAATTGCTCATCTGTGCCTATTGCAACAGATTTATTCTGGCTGCCTGCGGAAAAATTCTCTATCAAAGTATGGGCATATTCGGTTTTCTCGCTGACCTCTTTGCCAATTGAAATGCCGTTCTGCTTGGGGCAGGAAGCGGGGAAACTCAGAACACCGCTTATGCTTGCTCTTTCACGCAGAAAGCATTTTGCATTGGCGGCGGCATTGCCGTATATCTTTGTGTCTGCGCCTATTTCTAGAGAATTGCCGTATATGTCTCCGCCCAGAGTTTTGGCGTAATCGGAAATCATGACCGTGTCTGCGGATATTAGGTAAACAAAGGGGGTGGCTGTTGCAGATATGCAGGAAAATAGAAGAAGCAAAATGTATTTACTTGAAGCCATTGGTCTCAAATATAGAAATATTTTAAGACTTTGTCGAGGGGTCTGGCTACTATTTACTGCGGAGCTACCCTCTCATTTTGATGATTTCATTGTAGGCATCAAGGGTTTTGTTGCGAATTTCCAGCATAAGGTTAAAGGCTACCTTTGCCTCTCCAACTGCAAGCATTACCTGATGAACATCCTTAATTTCGCCGGCAACCATTTTTTGGATAGATTGGTCTGCGTAGTTTTGCATGTGGTTTACATCTGTTAAAAAACCATTTAGCATTTCGCCAAAATTGGGCGCATCTGCTTTTTGCGGACCTATGCGCTTTGGGTCCAAACCCGGAGCAAGCGGCTGAACCGTATCGCTCAGCGGCTTTGAATTTGAAACGGGAGTTCTAATATCGCTATACATAATCACCTTCTATATAAAATATAGCAAAATCCATACCAAAATTACGCTCTAACATCTATAAAATTTCCTAATTCGCGAACGGGCAAGCCCCCTGCACTCCTTTCACGCAGAGCGCCTACCCGTTCTTCTATAGTACCTTTAAAATCGGCGGCAACCATCCTAATCTTATTTTCGGCTTTTTCTGCAGAAACTTTAGCGGTTTTTGCTGAGGGTGCCGGCTCAAGCCCAATTTCTTTTCTTTTAGAATCCAAAAGGGTACGCCAGTCGGCTTTGCCGGAGTCTCTTTCGCCAACCTGCCTTGCTCTTGCGTTATCTCGCAATTCCATGAATTTTTGGACATCTATTTTCATTTTTTACCCCTATGGTGTTAATTTGCCAAATCCAATGCCTTCATCAACATCGCTTTTGTGCTGTTGAATGCCGTTGTATTTGCCTCGTATGCCCTTGTTGCCGTTATCATGTCCACCATTTCTTCTACCACATTTACATTTGGCATGTGCACATAGCCCTCTTCGTCTGCATCCGGGTGGTCTGGGTTGTAAACCAGTTTGTCCGGACCCTCGTCTTCTCTAATTTCCTGAACTTTAACTCCGCTGCCTATGTGTTCTTTGGAAATAGGCCATTCGGGCTGAGGAATGCGTATATGCCCCGCCTCGGTTCTAGTACCGCGAATTTTATTTTCTTCCTTTACCAGGAATTGGTCAAATTCGTATGGGTCTGCCTCCAGAATCACGTGCTGCCTTCTGTATGGCCCTCCGTTTACGGTGCGGGTTGTTTCTACGTTTGCTATGTTTGAGGCAATTACATTTTGCCTTACACGCTGCGCCCTTAAGCCCGTTGCGCTTATATTCAAGCCAGAAAATAATCCTACCATTGCCATAATTTACGCTCCTTTGCTTCCTTTGATTGCTTCGTCTATAGCACCGCTGCGGTCCCTTATGAACGTAGCGGCAAAATTAAACGCAATTTCGTTTTCTGCCAATTTTGCCATTTCAATATCTATATCAACATTGTTTATTTCGCCCGGATTTGTGAAATCGTTTACCCTATATCCTTCGCTTTTTACATGTTCAATTTCCGGACGCCCCAAAAACTGATGGTTTCCGTGGGTGCGGGAGCCGGCCAAATTCAATTCCTTGTCCAGGGCCTTACGCAGTTGCTCCTCAAAAGAAACCTCTATGCGGCGGTAGCCCGGCGTGCTTACATTTGCGATATTATTCGCTATAGCCCTACCTCTATGAGTGTAGGCATCCAATCCCTTGCTCGCCACAGGGATGCTCGTCTTGTCTAAAATCGCCAACTTTGTGAGCATAGTAACCTCATAGGATGTAATGCAAAAAGCGTGCCAAATTATTTATGGTGATACGGATGCCCCTTAATTACCATAAAACAGCGGTAAATTTGCTCTGTAAGCAGCAAAAATGCGTGCTCATGGGAAAAGGTCAAAGGTGAAAGCGATAGAAGCAAATCTGCGCTTTGCTTTATTTCCGGTTCCAAGCCATAAGCCGAACCTACAAGGAAAACCATATTTTTGGAAAGTTTGGCATTTATCCATTCTGCCAGTTGTTTAGTGTTAAAGAGCGTCCCTTCTTCGCTCAAAACAATGCGAGTAAATTTATCGGCAGGAAATTTTTTTTCAAAGGCTGCTATATTTTTTAAAGTAAGGGTTTCAACTGTTCCATTTAATCTTTTTACATATTTCAAAACTTCTTCGTCTATTGAAGAAGAAAGCTTATCAAAATTAGCGAGGCATATTTTCATAAATTGAATTTAGAAATTTTACTATATTTGAAATATGCAATACCTGATAAACCTTTTAATAACCAATATTTCTGCCAACATATTATATTTGGCACTTCCTTTGATACTTTTATCCGTAGTAATATCCGCTGTTTTTCTGGACAAAAAAAGCGTTCCTGTTATTTTGGTTGCTTTGTTTGCCGGAATTGTGTTTGGCGGGGATGGGCTTAGGTTCTGGGAATTTGACGATATGATTTTGGCCAATAAATTTGCAAATCTGGCTTTGGTTTTTGTTTTGTTCCACGGCGGATTTTGCACAAAGAAAAACAATTTGAAGTCGGTTGCCTTGCCTGCAATAGGTTTGGCTTCTTGGGGAGTTATTTTAACGGCTGTATTTACTTTTACCTGCCTGCATTTTGTTTTGGGCTGGAATAAGGATCTGGCACTTTTGCTGTCTGTAATAATATCTTCTACCGATGCAGCGGCAATATTCTCAATTTTGAGAAAGCAGCCTCTAGGCCGTAAACTCACTTCTACCATAGAAATAGAGAGCGCAGCCAACGATCCTATGGCTATTTTGCTAACGATAATAGCAGTGCAAGCTCTGACAACCGGCAGTAATTTGAGCCTTAATGTTTTTGTTTGGGAATTTTTATGGAAATTCATAGCCGCGCCTATTTTTGGTTTTGCCATAGCAAAATTCGTTGTATGGCTCATAAACAAGTTAACCCCTCAGGAGACCGGCTATTACCATATAATACTGCTATGCACTGCCCTATTCACTTATGGTTTTGCAGAATCGCTCAATGCAAGCGGAATTCTTGCGGTTTTTACCACGGGCATTGTTATGGGAAATATGCAATTTGTGCATAAGCAGGGGGTTTACAATTTTTCTTCTGCCATATCCATGATAGCGAATATTTTGCTTTTTGTGCTTTTAGGAGTATTGGTTGAGCCGCGCACTTGGTTTGAGAAAGATTTATTTGTGAATGGAATTTTGCTTTTTGTATTCCTGTCTTTTGTTGCAAGGCCTGCGGCGGTATTTTTGGGAACTATTGGCATGCGTATTCCGTTTAAGGAAAAGTTTTTTATAGCATGGTCTGGTTTGCGAGGCGCGGTTCCCATTGTGCTTGCCACGTATCCAACGGCTTATGGCATGGAAAACGGAATTGAGATTTTCAACTTGGTATTTTTTGCGGTTCTTCTTTCTTTGATGGTTCAGGGTTCATCGCTGGGCAAAATAGCAAAACTTTTAAAACTATCCGAGCCATCCCGCCCGGAACCGCCCTACAGCCTAGAATTTTTCACAAAGAACGATATGGAAGCCGGGCAAAAGATAACTGTTTTCACTGTTGGCTTACCAGATCCGGAAGGTTGCAAGGGGCCAACAATAAAGGATTTGAATTTGCCGGATAGTGCTCTTTTGCTTATGATAACCCGCAGGCAAAAAGTGCCTATGCTTTTCAGGAAAACGCAAAAAATCATGAGTTTGCTAAACGAGCGAGTTATGAAGCATGGTGAGGAGGCAAAAATTCTTGTGGACAAGGCGCAGGAGATAATTTTGAAGATAAATGAGAGGAAATATTTTCATAAAGACGAAAACGAGGAGGAGTGCGATGTTTGGCAGGTGCTGCCTCCGAGAGGCGATACGATTTTGCGGGGTTGGGATCAGGTAACGGTTCTTTCAAAGGTAGAAGACGAGGAGGCGGTGAGAAAGGCCTTAAATAACGCTTTTGAAGACATTACCATAGAAGAAAGCCTGCATCGTTTCACCTATTAACCATTAATACTAACTGCGTCAGCAGCAGTTCATCCACAGGA
>LIUI01000101.1 GCA_001462235.1 Fibrobacteria bacterium GUT307 | reverse complement strand
TGCTCGGAGGACCTTAAACCCATAGAACCCATAAACCGCATGAGCGCGGAAGATTTGGCCAACAGCCCGAGAATAGCCAAAGACAAGATAAGCGGAGTGTCCCAGAAGGGTCCGTTTATAAAAGGCTCTTCTGTTGTAATACAAGAACTGGACAAGAACCTAAATCAAACAGGGCTGTCTTTTCAAGGCACAACAGCAGACAACGAGGGGAATTTTGAAATAAAGAGCATTGAACTGATTTCCCCTTATATTTTGCTCAAAACAGACGGCTACTACTACAACGAGGTGAGCGGAGGCCAGTCCTCGGCACCTATCACGTTATATTCAATAGCAGACTTGGCAGACAAGAATAGTGTGAATGTGAACCTCCTTACCCATCTGGAATATGACCGTGTTCAACGGCTAGCAGGCACGGGCATGAGCGTTTCTCTGGCAAAAAAGCAGGCACAGCAGGAGATTTTGGGCGTGTTCGGCATAAGCGGCACTTTTGCGAACAGCGAGGATATGTCCATATTTGGAAAGGACGACAATTCTGCGGCATTGCTTGCAATATCCATTCTTCTCCAAGGCAACAGGACCGAGTCCAGATTTTCGGAGTTGCTTACGGAGTTCAGCCAGGCTATTAAGCAATACGGTATTTGGAGCAATGAGGCAACCAAAGCCGAGATAGCTGATTGGGCGTCTGCTCTTGATTTGGCGGGAATAAAGCAGAAGATACTTAGCTGGCAGTTGTCTTTTGAAGTTCCTGCCTTTGAGAAATATGTTATGAATTACTGGTTTTTGAATTATAATTTGGGTGTTTGCGATTTGGCTAGCCAGAGCGTAGTCAAGAGCAACAGCAATCCTAGAAGCGTGAAATATGGCGTTGCGTATATGTGCCAGAACGGCATATGGCACGAGCATGTTTTGTCCAGTTCGTCTAGTGTTGCAATTAGTAGTTCGTCTGGCGTGGTAGCGTTGTCTTCGTCAAGCGGCGTTGCTTTGAGCAGTAGTTCGGTTGTGCTGTTTAGTTCGTCTAGCGAGGAACTGAGTAGCAGTAGTTCAATTAGTTCGTCTTCGTTGTCTAGTTCATCAAGTATTGCTCCAAGCAGTAGTTCGGCAACACCGTCCAGTTCTTCTAATTCTGTCAGTTCTTCGTCTAGTGTGAACGGTGGTAGCACCTGCAGTACCAATTTTAAAACCGTAACGATAGGCACACAAGTTTGGATGGCAGAGAATTTGAATTGCGATGTAAGTGGCAGTAAATGCCATGGTAATGACGAAGCCAACTGTGCAATTTACGGAAGACTTTACGATTGGTCAACAGCAAATAGTGTATGTCCTTCCGGTTGGCATTTGCCTGACAATGCGGATTGGGATAAATTGTACCGTTATGCAGACGGCACAAGCGGCACGTCAAGCCCTTACAGTAGTGATACAGCAGGCAAGCTCTTGAAGGCTGCAAGCGGCTGGAACAACTACGGCAGCAACGGCAACGGCACGGACGCAGTCGGATTTTCTGCTCTCCCGGGCGGCTACGGCGGCTCGGATGACAGTTTCAGCGGTGTTGGTTCCATCGGCTTCTGGTGGAGCAGTGCTAGCGAGAACAATAGCGTCTACGCCTACTACAGGGGCATATACCGCTACTCCGACTCCGCGGACTACCACGACTTAGCTAAGAGTACCTTTCTTAGTGTTCGTTGTTTGCAGGACTAAGCCATTTTGTCAGAACCCCGATGCCCCCGATTAAAAGGATTAACCCGATTATGCAACACGAAATGCAAAATCCCCTAAATCCCAAAAATCGGGGGTATCGGGGTTCTGACAATTACAAAAAAACCGTGCCAATAACGGCACAAACTTTGCCAAAACCGTATTCCCAAGTCTTGGCAAGGCAAACAAAAACCGGGGAAAACAAAACCATTATGCGCAACACCCCAATCCTCCTCCTCCTCCTCGCCGCCGCGGCAACCCACGCCGCTAACACCCTAGCCGTATTGGAAATAATTCCAAAAGCGGAAATAGAAGACATAAGCATAACCGAAGTTCGCCACCTAACCGATGAACTCCGCAAACAAGCCGTCCAAGCTCTCCCAAACAAAGGCTACACAGTCCTAACTAGAGACAATATGTTCGCCCTAATGCCGCCAGACGAAGCAGAGGCAGAATGCCTCGCAGAAAGCTGTGCAGTGGAAATAGGCAGAGCAATCGGAGCGGAATATATAAGCCAAGGAAGCCTCGGCAAATTTGGCAAAGAATTCAGCGTATCAATAGAACTCTATGAAACTATGAGCGGCAAACTGCTCGGTAGCATAGTAATGGAAAGCGGCGATATAAAAGGTTTGCTCACAGCCATAAGAGAACAAGCCAAGCCATTATTCGAAAGAATAATAGAAAGCAAAACCATAAAAATAGAAGACCCAACAAAACCAGACAACTCTCAATTCTCAACTCTCAACTCTCAACTAAACCAAGACTCCCCCAAAAAAAGCTCCACTCCAACATGGATAGCCATCAGCTTGGATGTATTAGGTGCCGCCGCTCTTGGCTTTGGCATTTACCAGCACGTTCAAAAAAATAAATTTTACAACAACTACAAAGACTTCTACAACGACTACAAAGAAATGCCTCCTTACCAGCCTCAAAAAGAATACGATACCGCATTGAAAAAGGTCAACGATACGCAAAAAAAGGTCAATGATGCGCAAAACCTACGAGATATAGGTTTTATAACGGGCGGCGTATTGCTAGGTTCAGGGATTGCGGTGCATATTTGGGTTTGGTGAATTTCTCACTGTTGACAGTGCTAATTCCTATACTTGCAGCAACCCGGCAATGCGTTATATACGGCATCGTTGGCTTTGTCCATTTCGGTATCGTAGCCAACGGCGGCTATGGCTTTGCTGATTGCGCTCGGCGTGGTTTTTCCTAGGTCGTATTCCACGTTCAAAATTTTTGAGCTTAAATTCCATTCGGCGGTTTTAACCCCTTCAATGGATTTAGCGGTATTTTCAATTTTCATTTTGCACATCTCACACGCACCTTGCACGGAAAGCGCAATTTTTTGCACGGAAGCATCTTGCGTTTGCGCAGTTGCTGTTTTTTCCATTGCTATGGAAGGTTGTTGGTGAGCCTTGTGTTCTTCATTGCACGCAACTGCGGTTGTGCAAATTGCGGCTATGGCGAGTTTTGCGATTGTATTCATGGTGTCTCCTTGTTGGGGGGTTAAATTCATCATGGACTTTTTTCCGGCAAGCTGCGCACTTGCATCAACTGCAAAAACTCCGCTTGCAACAACAGATTCTCCCTCGAAAATTCCTGAGATAACAACAACAGAATCTCCAAGTGAGGTGCCGAGTAAAACTTCTCTTAAACTGAAATTCAAGGTAGCATTCTCTAATTTTTTTGCCACATAAACAACAGAACGCTCACCTGTCCAAAGCACGGCTGTTTTTGGCAAAATAATGCTCTCTCCGCTGATTTTTGCATTATGTATCAAAGCACTGGCAAGCATTCCCGGCTTTAGTTTAAAATTTTTATTTGCCGTTTCCATCCGCACTTTCGCCGTGCGAGATTCGGGATCCACAACCGGCGAAATAAATTCAACCAACCCGGTAAAAACCGCACCCGGCAAAGAATTCACCGTGTAGCCTATTAAGTCGCCTACTTTCAAATATGGCAAATCGGATTCATAAGCATTGAACACCGCCCAAACAGAAGATAAATCCGCTAGGTCAAATAAAACCGTTCCTGCTTCTACGTATTCGCCCCGCTCCTTTTTTTTGGAAATAACAATTCCGTTTGCATCTGCAAATACATTCATGTAAGGATTTGCCTTGCCGGTTTCTTCTAATTCCAAAATCTGGCTTTCTGAGATTTTTAGAAAACGCAGGCGTTCTTTTGCCGCCTGTGTTATCACCGGATGTTTTTGTTTAAGGGCTTCTAAAAATTCCGTTTGCGCAACCAAGAGTTCCGGTGAATAAATGCTCGCTAAAATCCGTCCTTTTTTCACCTGCTCGCCTTCAAAGTTCACAAATAATTTTTCTATGCGCCCTGCAATATGAACCGTTTGCGAATGTTTTTTGAGTTCATTGGCTTGAATATTCCCGTAGAGCCTCAGCATTTTTTGCGGTTCGCTTTTTTTCACTTTCAAAATTTCAACATTAGAAAGGGCAGCCGCCGCTGCAGACATTGTAAAAGAATCATCGTGTTGAGCAGAGCCGCCATCTTCGCTTGCAACCGGAATTAAATCCATTGCGCAAAGCGGGCATTTTGCCTTTGGGTCTTGGAGCCTTATTTGCGGGTGCATTGAGCAGGTATAAACGGTTTCTGTTGAATTTTCCGATTTGTGAACATTTTTATCTTGAGATTTTTCTCCAAAAATTAGCCAACCGCCAAGCAGTCCCAGCACAACAAGCGATATATAAATAACAATTTTCAAAACAAAACCTCCGTCTGTGCTACCGTTTTATTATATTCTGCCATCGCTTCTAATTCCTTTATCTTGTAATCTAGCAATTTTTTATTTATCTGCAAAATATCCGAGAACATTCCCCTATTTGCGCTAAAATTTTGCAGGGCTATTTGTTGGCTGCTTTCTGCAAGTTCTTTTTGCTGTTTGTAGAGAGTTATTTTTTTGCCCAAATTCTGCAAATTGCTTTTTGCCATTGCCCGTTCCGCTTCCAAATTATTTTTTGCATCCAGCAGCATTTTTTGAGAGGCTTCTGCCAGCAGTTCATTTTCCAGCAATGCCGCATTTGTTTTTGCACGCCATATAGGAAGCGTAAAGCTTGCCATTGCCATAAGCATTCCTTTGTCCATTTCTCTTTTATATTGAAGCCCCAAGCCAAACATCGGGTAGCCCATTATTTTGTTCATTTCCCTTTGTGCCTTGAAAATTTCGTTCTCTGCGCCGATCATTGAAATCATAGGCGGCTCGGAATTCTTTTCAAAATCAAATATTTGCAGGGTTATGGTATCTGCAAGCAGAATTTCGCTAGGTTGCGGCGTGTTCAGCATTGCATTGAAAGCTGTACTCAAAGATGCAAGCTCAATTTTCATAGCTTCTATTTCATAGTTCATTTCCAAAATTTCTTCTTGTATCATTAAAAGTTCCGCTAAACTTCCACCTCTTGCAAGTTCTACACTCGCCAAATGTTCCATCTGTTTCATTAAATCCAAATTTTCTTGCATATATTTTATTTTCAAATTTACAAGGCATAGGTTATGCCAACCGGTTTTAACCTGTGCAACAAGGCTATCTTTTGTTTTGTTCAGGGAGGCGGCTTGCATTTTAGCCATTGCTTTTGCTTCATTTTGAAAGGAATTCTGCGTGCCGGGCCAGTTGAACATTTGCATAAGAGAAACACTTTCCAATATGCCATTCATTTCAATTTCTTCTTTGCTGGCATAAAACCCTATATCCAATTGCGGGTAATCTAAAGTCCCCACTCCTGCAACTTTTTTCTCTGCCGCTTCATATTTTTTTTGAACAGCCTGCAAAGCAGGATTGTTTTGCAGGGCAATATCTACATATTTTTGCAAAAGACCATCTGCACTATAGGAAAATACTGCTAAAATTAGAATGTAAATAAACCGCATAGAGATAATGTAGAAAATTGAGTTGCTAAGGTAATGAAAGGGAAAGATGATCAAAGGATAAACTGAAAATTTCTATATTTATGCTAATCGTCCAGTGTACTGGCAGATTAGCATAAGGAGATTTTATGTTAAAAAGAACCTTGCAGCCTTTTATAAAAGAAACTTCGCAGAGTTTTCCCGTGTTGCTTTTGTGCGGAATGCGGCAGGTGGGCAAATCCACTTTGCTAAAGGCAATTAGGGAAAAAGGAAGAAAATACATATCGCTGGATAACATTCAGGTGAGAAATTTTGCAAAGAATGAGCCGAAATTATTTTTGCAAACATACCCGCCGCCGGTTATTATAGATGAAGTGCAATATGCACCGGAACTTTTTACAGAGATAAAAATTTATGTGGATGAACACCCAAAGGAAAGAGGGGCTTTTTGGCTTTCCGGTTCGCAACAGTTTAGGTTAATGAAAGGAATTAGGGAAACTTTGGCTGGCCGCATTGCTATAATAGATTTAATGGGCTTTTCCCAAAAAGAAATTATGAAAAAGCCCGGCAAAAGCATTCCATTTTTGCCATCCTTTGCTCTGCTCAAACAAAATAGAACGCAAATTTCTTTTACTGCAAACCAAATGTTTAATTTCATTTTAAGAGGTTCGTTCCCTGCACTTTATGCTTTTCCCAAAACCAGAACGGAGACTTTCTATAAAAGCTTTTTGCAAACATACATAGAGCGTGATGCGAGAGACGATTTAGGATTAAAAAATGAGCTGAAATACTATGATTTTATCAGAGCTGCTGCAGCTAGAACCGGTAACTTGCTGAATTTTGCAAATCTTGCAAACGATGTGGATATAAATGTAAAAACGGCAAAAATCTGGCTTGACTCCTTAGTGCGTGCTGGCATTGTAATGTTGGTAGAGCCGTATAGCGCAAATATGAACAGAAGAATTGTGAATACCCCAAAAATTTACTTTTTAGATACCGGGCTTGCAAGCTATTTAACAAAATGGCATTCTGCAGAAACTCTTATGAACGGAGCCATGAGCGGCGCAATGCTGGAAACCTATGTTTTGTGCGAGATACTCCGGAGTTACAGGCATAACGGATTGGAAGAAAACATCAGTTTTTACAGGGATAGCAATGGAGTTGAAATAGATTTCATTATAGAGCAAAACGGAGTTTTGCATCCCATAGAAGTAAAGAAAACAGCCGCACCGGATAAGCATTCCTGCAAAAATTTTTCTGTCTTGAAAAATTCAGGAAAAGAAATTGGAACCGGAGCCGTGCTGTGTTTTTATGAATCTATAATTCCAATCGACGAAAACGTGCTTTCCATTCCTATATGGGGGATTTAACTTTCTTGGAATAAATTCCAGAAAAGTTATAACTTTTTTGGAAAATAATCC
>LIUI01000100.1:958-21354 GCA_001462235.1 Fibrobacteria bacterium GUT307 | reverse complement strand
CAGTCAAAGCAGATAGCCGACCAGTCAAAGCAGATAGGCGACCAGTCAAAGCAGATAGGCGGAATAGACGACAATACCGGGCGCCACGCAGAACAGTTCTTTCAGAATGTGTTTGCAGAGAACAAGGTCTTTGGCGGCATTGAGTATGACGAGATAGCTTTTAATATGAAGTATAGCGACAATGACGAAGGCGTGGAGTTTGATATTGTTTTGAAAAACGGAAAAGCGGTTGCCATAATAGAAGTTAAGAACCGGATCCGTTCTAGTTTTGTGCAAAAACTGGCGGAAAAAAGAGTCAAAAAATTCCGCGAGTATTTCCCTAGATACAAAGATTACGATGTTTACCTTGGCATAGCTGGCTTTTCTCTTGACAAAGCCGTTTTGGAGATGGCCAAGAAGTATGGCGTAGGGATAATTAGGCAGGCAGGCAAGGGCATAGAAATGAAGGAAGGGCGGCTTAAGAGGTATTAGGGAAATATCTGAACCCGATGCTCCCGATTTTTCTACATTACCATATTATGTCTTATTCTTGGTGGAATACAATTCCACAACATTTGGACCCAACTGCTATTACCATCCTAGGATTTCCGCTTAGATGGTATGGGTTAATGTATTTGGCGGCTTTCTTTTTTGGCTATCATTTAACTTGGTATTTTACAAATAAGTATAAAATCCAGCCTATGAAGCGTGAACAGTTGGATAGCGTTGCTACTTGGCTTATTGCCGGGATTTTAATTGGGGCGCGCCTTGGATATGTGTTTTTTTACAACTTTGGCTATTATGCAAACCACCTCTCAGAAATTATCTTGCCATTCAGTTTTAATGGGGGGTTCCGCTTCACGGGAATTTCCGGGATGAGCTACCACGGTGGGCTTATAGTAACCTTCTTTATGACATCCTATGCAATAAAAAAGCAAAAATTGGATTATTGGAAAACCATAAATACCCTTTTTCTCATAGGTCCTTTGGTCTATACCTTTGGGCGGCTTGGCAACTTTTTGAACGGCGAGCTTTACGGCAGGGTTACAGAATCCGCTATTGGAATGGTGTTTCCCAATGCCCCGGAAAACCCGCCTGTTTTAAGGCACCCTAGCCAGCTCTACGAAATGTGCTTTGAAGGAGTTGTTCTGTTTGGGCTTATTTACCTTTTGTGGAGATTATTCCCAAAAGTCAGAGACCACGTTTTGTCGCTTTACCTAATAGGCTACGGCACAGCCAGATTTTTTATAGAGTTTTTTAGGGAACCGGATGCTCATATAGGTTTGAACGCTTTTGATATGAGCCGCGGGCAAATGCTTTGCTCTGCTATGATATTGAGCGGAATAACATTATGGGCGGTGCGGACTTTTGGTAGGAGGCACAGATGAGCATTATATCACTGGAACATAGCTCAAACCTTTATTGGCTTGGAAGATATGCGGAGCGCGCATATACAACCTTGGCTACCTTTTTCAATTACTGCGACACAATGCTAGACAAAGACAAAAATTCTTACAGGGAATTTCTCAAAAAGCTGAACATTGAAGACAAATTTGGCAATTATGAGAATTTTGTGCAGGAGTTTTTATACGGAACGGATAACTTTAGCATTAGTTCTACATTCCGCAATGTTTACGATAACGCACTGGTTATAAGAAATACTATCGGTAGCGAATCGCTTGCTTATATTGAGCTTGCTATCAATACCTTTAATTCCAGCAAAAACGCCAAGAACTTTCGCCTTGCGCTTATGCCCGTTATGGATTACTTGCTGGCATACTGGGGCAATATAGACGATAATCTTGCGGCAAGCGAAGAAGGAACTTTTGTAAGATGCGGTAAATTTGTTGAACGGCTAGACCTTTATTTTAGGTTCTCCTATAATAACAAGGCTATAAACAGCGAATATGAAAAGTTATGCCATATTATAGCCCGCTTGCCTCAAGGCCGCAAAAATTTTTGCAATACCAAATATTTAGCTGTGCTGGTGGAAGTATTGGCTATAGAGAATAGTTATAAAGAACGTTTACCAGAAGTACTCGATAGCTTGAACAAATTATTTGAGGGATTAGACGCTTGAAAACGGTAAATTTTCAATATAAAACGGAACTGCTTTTTTCTTCACCAGCATTAAATCACAGTTTCTTATTGAGAATTTTGCCGCAAAGCGACAATAGGCAATACATAAAACATTCCTCATGGTATATAGACCCTCCGGCTGAGGTATGGAAAACAAAAGATGGTTTTGGCAATGAGGCTTTGGCTGGGCATATTGACGCATCGCATAATCATTTTCACTTTGGCATTCTGGGAATAGCAGATATGTCTGATGAGCCATACATAATACGCAGCGAACCGGAACGCATATTGCTCTACCCAACGGAATTAACCAAGCCGGGCAATGGACTTACGGATTTTTACAACGAACTGGAGCATTCGGCTCCTAGCGATATTTTGCAACGTGTAGAGTATCTTTCTCACGCTGTGCATACACGTTTGCATTACGAACGCGGAATTACCACAAATTCTACTACAGCGCAGCAAGCTTTTGATATTGGCACCGGGGTTTGCCAAGATTATGCTCACATATTGCTTGCATTGCTGCGGCTAAGCGGTATTCCCTGCCGGTATGTAGCAGGTTTAGCATCCGACTACGGAGAAACTCACGCTTGGGTAGAAGCATGGATAGCAGACCGATACTACGGCATAGACCCCACAAGAGACAAACTGATAGATGAGGGTTATATTACAATATCCCGTGGGCGTGATTTTGAAGATTGCTCCATTGAACGCGGGCTATTTAAAGGTACTTGCCGTGGAACGCAAACTATAAGTTTGAACATGGAGTTTTTGCAATGATAAAACATGTTTCTATTGCGGCTCTTCCTGTAACGGAAAGTCTTGTTATACAAAAAAATCGCATAGAAAACAATGTATCTCCGGAAAGCAAACGTGTTTGCATAGTTACAGGCACCCATGGCGATGAACTGGAAGGCCAGTATGTGTGTGCTCACCTAGTTAAATTATTGAATAGCGAAAAGCAAAAACTTTCCGGCATTGTGGATATTTATCCGGCTCTCAATCCGCTTGGCATAGATTCTGTTACAAGAGGGTTTCCATTGTTTGACTTGGATATGAACCGCATTTTCCCCGGTTCACCAACAGGCTCTTTAGCAGAAGCCGCCGCTTTTGATATTGTGCGTGATATAGAAGGCGCAGATATTTGCATAGACATTCATTCCAGCAATATCTTTCTCCGTGAAATTCCTCAAATTCGCGTGAGCGAGCAAACCCAGGCAGAATTGCTCCCTTATGCGGCTATGCTCAATGTTGATATTATATGGATACATGCGGCGGCAACAGTGCTTGAATCAACGCTTGCGCACACTCTTAATATGCGTGGAACAAAAACGCTTGTGGTAGAAATGGGTGTTGGAATGCGTATTACAGAAAGTTATTGCACGCAGCTTATTGACGGCATAATGAATTTATTGCATGGACTTGATATGTGGAGCGGCGATGTGCAGCATGTAAGGGCACCCATTGTTTCTAAAGACCATGGAGTGGGTTTTCTCAATTCGGATGCGGCGGGTATTTTTATCCCCAGCGTAACCCATGGCGATTATGTTCACACAGGTGATGTTATTGGCAGGGTGCTAGACCCTCTTACGGGCAGCATTGTAGAGAGTGCAATATCGCCTTGCAATGGAATACTTTTTACTTTGCGAGAATATCCCGTAGTGTTTGGCGGTTCCCTGCTTGCAAGGATTATGGGGGATGGAAATGGTTAAGAATATCATATATTCAATTAAATCGCCTTATCGCCAGAGTTTAGATATTATAGGGTACACTTTTGGTTCCGGTGAACCTTCTTGCTGCATAGTTGGTGCCCTCCGTGGCAATGAGATACAGCAAATGGCTATATGCGCCCAGTTGGTAAACACGCTAAAGAATATAGAAGAAAAAGGGTGCATAGCAGAAAATAAAAGCATAATGATTATACCGTGCGCAAATTATTATTCCATGAATATAGGGAAACGTTTTTGGACAATGGACAATACGGATATAAACCGCATGTTCCCCGGATATGAACTAGGAGAAACAACCCAGCGTATAGCAGATGGCTTGTTCAAATCTATAAGAGATTATGTATTTGGCATACAGATGGCAAGTTTTTACCAAGAAGGTAAATTTCTCCCGCACGTTAAGGTGATGGATACCTCCAGCGGAAAAGAAGCGGCTTATGAATCTCTTTCTGATTTTGGTTTGCCTTATGGCCTTATAAGAAAGCCCATCCCCTACGATACCACAACGCTAAATTATAACTGGCAAATATGGGGTTGCCAAGCCTTTTCTTTGTTTGCAACATATACAGAGCATATAGGGGGGCAATCAACCCAAGCTGCTGTAAATGCAACTTTGCGTTTTCTAATTGCCAAGGGAATGCTAAAATGGAGTTTGCACCCGGGTTTGCACACCCGCATATTAAACGAAGATAATATATGGCGTATAAGCACAAGCCGTGCAGGGATACTTAAAAAATACGCGTCTATAGAAGATGAAGTAAGAGAAGGCGATTTGCTCTGCGAAATAATCCACCCTCTGGAAGGGAGTACTATTGACAAGGTAGTTTCACCAATTGACGGGATAGTATTTTTTTCTTACAACAAGCAACTTGTAATGGAACATACGGATATTTTTAATATCATACCGTTTTAGAAAAAATAACAGAGCAAACCTATTGCCATTGAAATTTTCAAAAGAGTTTGAGAATGCCGCCATCTTTTTTTCAAGGCAAGATAGACGGAAAGTGCTATAAAAGGCGCAACGGCAAAAAGGGCAATGGGTTTCCAAAATGCAAGGGCAAGCAAACATAATGCTTGGCAAATAAAAACCAGAGCAAGCGAAAGTTTAACCCCGCAAACCAAAGGCAGGGTTTTTATGCCAAGCGAACTATCGCCTTTAATATCTTCAATATCTTTTACCAATTCTCTTGCAAGCGTAAGCATAAAAGAAAAAAATATGAGCTGCGGCAAATTAGAAACTATAAACGGAGAAGATGTTAAAAGTGCTACTGCAATATTGCCAACCAAGGGCATTCCTTTCAAAAATTTGTTGTAAATAAAAGAACAAAATCCAATGCAGGCAAAAAACATCGCAGCGTATATGGAAACACAAAATCCCAAAAGAATGGATAATAAAAAGGAAAAACATGCTGCAAACAAAGCCGCTTTATAAGAGATTTTGCCGGATGGCAAAGGGCGGCTGGGGCGGTTAATGCAATCTATTTTATAATCTGAGCAATCGTTATGGGCATTTGCAAAGGCAACGGAGCAAATAAAAGCCAAGGAATATAAACAAACTGTGGTGTCTAATGAATGTTTGGATATAATAAAACCTGCAGCGCAAGCAAGCCCTGCAAACAACGCATTAAATATGCGAAACAAGGATAAATAAGCAATAGGCGTTGTTACCAGCATACTTTGTTTCTGCCGGTATTTTTTGCCTCGTAGAGTTTTCGGTCTGCGCTATCCATAAATTCTTGCATATCATCTTCCAGAATTGGATTTTCGCAAACAAGGCCTATGCTAATAGTTGTTTGGCCCGTGCGCTCAACAGACATTCTTATGTTTTCTGCTATCTTTTTTGCCCCTTCTAATTTTGTGTTTGGCAGAATAATGCAGAATTCTTCGCCGCCAAATCTTGCGGCAAAATCGGAGGTTCTATTTATGCAATAACTGAATATCCTTGCAACATCCCGCAAAAGCATGTCTCCTTCTAGGTGCCCGTATTTATCGTTGTAATTTTTGAATTTGTCTAAATCCAGCATTAAAAAACACAAGGAGTATTTGCCCCTAATGGCTCTATTCCATTCGTCTTCTATTCTCATATTAAAAAATCTTCTGTTGGGAAGTTTTGTAAGATCGTCTAAAAGGCTCTCTTTTATGTAAGCCATCATATTTTTATTTATGGGTGTGAGCATGTGAGATATGAGCTTGTTGAAAATAATAAATACCACAAGCATAAGCAATAGCAATGCGATAAATACCTTACTCGCTCTTTCTTCAATTATTTTGCTTACATCAATCTTGTCTTTTGCTATCAAAAATAGATCAAGGTGTTCCATGCTGTTAAGAACATACTGAGTTTTACCTATGCTAAATGCTTCGCTGGAATTTTTACTCATGCCAAGTGCTTTTTTATATATATCTTTGCCTCGTTTGCCAAATAATTCTTCAAGTGTTTTTTTCTCTTTTGCAATTTTATGGTCTGCAGCACCTATTACAATTCCGTCTTTGCCAAAGATAAGGATGTTTTTTGGCAGGCGTAAATTGTTTATGAATTCAAAAAGAGCAATTCTGCTGCTTAAAACGCCTATAATTTTGCCTTCTGAATAAACCGGGTAATCTATGTATAAATCGTAAGTGTGGCGGTTCAAATAATCAAAATTAACTTCTATCGTAGGCGGTTTTTTACCTCCCAAAGCCTTAAAAAACCACGCATGATTTGTGTCTGAAGGGCTGTATTTTTCCATAAACTGCCCATTCACATAATAGCAGGAATCCTTTGCATTTACCCAGCTTGTCATTTGGCTGTGAAAATATCCCTTATATTGCTCAAATACCGCAAAAGCATCTTTTTTTGCTTTTTCATCGTCAGGGTTCAAAAAGTAATCCTTTATGTCTGGGTATTCGGATATGATTTTTAACAATTGGATTTCTCTGGTGAGTTCTGCTCTTAGCAAAGATTGCCTCATATCCAAGGTTTGTTTGAGTTCACGCTCAAGGCTTTCCGTTAAAATTTTTTTCATGGAAAAATAGTACGCAAAGGAACTGCTAACGGCTATTATGGCAAAAAGCAGGGTAGAAAATAAAATCAGAGCTTTGCGCAAAGGCATGTTAAAAAGGATTTGCCTATCAAGGGCATCTATTACATTATCAACATAACTAGACATATATACACCCCTCAATCTTTATCTATTCCAAAAATTGCATTGCCTGCACCCCGCAAATGGTCGCGAGTTTTACGGTAAGAGCTTAGCATATTGGAATAGGAATCATTTACTATTGGCTCGCTTGTGTTTTTGCTTGAAGCTTCCCAGAATGCTGCTCTTATTGAACGGATAAAAGCCTTTACAGCCGCAAAATCCTTCTCGTGGCTTTCTGCTAATTGCGGATTGTATTTAATAACGGTATTTTCCAAAGCAGGCAGCAGCTTGCCAAAAGCCTCCGAAATTAGGCTATTCAGTTTAATCAAATCCTGTTTTTGGTAATCCAGCAAATCCGTTTTATTATCCAAAAGCCTTAGGCGCAGTTTTGCCACTTGTGCCATGTAGTCAGAAGCACTCTCAAAATGATCGAATATTCTCTCGTAAGAGGCTACTCCCCACTGGATAGATGTTTCTTCGCTACCTACAAAGCTTGTTAAAACAGCCATGAGCTTGGCTTTTATTTTGTCGCAATGCCGTTCCATATCAAATATTTGATTTATCTCCGGCGAATTTTCGTCTGTATTTGCAATGCAATGGCTCAAATTATCAAATCCTATTTTCAGTTGCCTTCCTATGTAGTTCAAAACCCTTTGTATGCGGGTTTCCATTTCTATAAACCTTATGTAAGAAGGGTAAGAAGAATCTTTATGTGAAGTATTTGTCATCATGGTAAGCAAGGCTTCTATTTCTGGTGGTTGTTTAGTCTCGGTACGGAGCAGTTTCAATTTTGTTAAGATTTTTGTTGCGGTATTGCTTTCCATGAGCCTAGCTATAAACCTGCATGGCAATAGAAAAAACAAGGTATTGAAAATATTGAAAGTTGAATGCACAGCGGCTATGCCAAAACTTATATTGTTTGGATTTTCCAAATCTTTTAAGCCAAAAAACGTTCCAAGCCCCCACTCTACAATGTTAATAAAAGGTGTGAACAAAAGCGTTATGTAAAATACACCCGTTACATTAAACAGAGAATGGAAATATGCGGTACGGCGCGCATTATTGTTTGCCCCTAGGGATGCCAAAATAGCTGTTATTGTTGTTCCCACGTTTTCACCCAAAACCAGAGCCGCCGCCGTGTGAAAACTTATAAGACCTTGGCTTGCAAGCACCATCGTAATACCTATGGTAACACTGCTGGATTGGACTATAAGCGTTAAAATGCAGCCTACTGCCGCGCACTTCAAAACTCCCAAATAGGTATCTGCTTGGAAAGCGTGGAACATGGCTACGAATTGCGGGTAGTTTTTAATAGGTTCCATAGCGGTTTTCATAAACAGCAAGCCTAGGAACACGCAGCCAAGCCCCAAAGCACCAAGAGCTATGTATTTAATGGTGTCTTTTTTGGAAAAGATGTAAATAATGGCGGCAATACCCGCTAACGGAAGCCCGTATTGGTCAATTTTAATGGTTAAAATCCAGCCTGTGATGGTGGTTCCTATGTTTGCACCCATAATAACGCCAACCGCCTGTGCAAGCGTCATCAAGCCGCCGTCAACAAAGCTAACCACCAAAACCGTTGTAACGGAACTCGATTGTATTATGCCTGTGACTAAAAGCCCCATGCCAACCCCGAATATTCTGTTGTTGGTAGCCATGCCTATAAGGGATTTGAGTTTATCGCCGGCAACTGTTTGCAAGCCTTCGGAGAGGAATTTCATTCCTAAGAGAAAAATTCCAATACCGCCAGCCAAAGAAAGTAAAATATGCGCATAATCAGAAAGCATATCCGGGAATATAGTAAAATATTTTACTAGTTTGCTCATATATGTATCGCATTTTCTTGGTTCCTTTGCTTTTATCTTCGCTTTTATTTGCGGCTGCACCGCAAATGACCAGCCGTGATATGAGCAGCAGAATTTTATTTAAGGATCCTAATATTAAAACCAGCTATTCCCCGCTTATGCAAGAAAAGAATTCACGGGCAGATTCCCTTTTGCCGGCCCTTAACGGAGATATGGCCCTAGCGGAACTTATAGCTGCAAATCCAAGATTATGGAGTATGGAGAACTTGCGAAAGGAAAACAATTTGACTACAGCATTGCACGTAAATATAATTTATGTTGATGGCATAAGGGAAGAGGCATTTTGCGATTTTTCAAAAACAACCAGTGCAGAAAACTGGAACCTAGACATAGGGGTTGATTTTGTATCTGGCAGTTCAAATACGGCTGGCATCCATGTTCAGCAGTGCATAGAATTGGTAAAAGATAGCATAGGATATGCTACTATAGATTCAATGGGAAAAACGCAGATTGTTCCGCCAAAGAAAGTTTTGCAAGAAATTGAAAAAAATAAGATCCCAGATGTAATACCTCTGGATTTGCAAATGAAGCTATTAAAGGCTCATAAAACCGTTGAAGAAAACGGGCAATGCCCAAGCGATATTGATGCCTACTGGATGCTTGATGATATTTGGAAAAGAGTTAAAGATATTGAGATGGATATCTTTACAATAAGCGAGGCTCTTTACAGAGAAACCGTGCGGAGTTGTGCCTTTAATAGGGAATGGAACCAAAAGTATAGCGAAACAGCTTCCTTTCGCTGCAATTCAAACGATTTGTGCGAATATAGCCAAAGCGAAGACGGCAAAACCATCTGGGCATGGAACGCCTACGATAATCGCTTGGAATACGAGAGAAAAAAATTTCTGTTTTTTTCTTATGGCAAAAAGAGCATACACCAAGGCGGAACAATGCTGGATTTACGCATAACTCCGCTATCTTCAAGATTATTTTTAGAGAGCTACCTAAACTTAAAAGGCGAACCGGTGAGTTTGGGCCTTATTATACTCGGAAAAGATTAAGTGATTAAATTTTTCTTCTTCTGTCTAATTCTCTTTTAAGCTGCAGCCAATAATCCTTGCCAAAAAACAGCAGGTAATTTGCAAAAAGCAAAATTAGGTAAAACAGGCTTTGATAAGAGCCTAGGAATAACGGAACCACAAGCAAAACCACGGCTATAAAAGCAGCTATCCATTTGAATGCTATAGGCAGTATAAAAAATAAGTGTATCTCTCTGTTAGGGTTTAGTGTTGCAAGGGCAAAAAGGAAAGAGCATCCCATATAGGCAAAAGTTTCAACGGGTATTCCTGTTAAAAGAGAAGCCAAAACCGTGCTGAACCATGCAAAGAAAAAATAAAAGGTTAAAAGAGTTGAACCCCACATTTGTTCTAGCCAAAACATAACTTTGTAAAAAAGCCAAAGCACAAAGAATACCCAAAATTTGTTTGATAAGGGAATTGCTATGAATGTGAATATACGCCAGATTTCTCCATGAAAAACCGCTTCTGGCAAAAGAACCAGGCGTCCTACAAAAGCAGGTTTTCCCATTGCCAAGAAAAAACCAAAGGTTTGTATTGCGGCTAACATCAATGGCAACTTAGGTATAGACAACCAGTTGAGGTTTTTGTCTACCCAAATTAGCCAATTGGGGAAATTTATTTGGCGCATTGTTTCAATTTTTATTCTTCATCAGAAGAAGTCTCAATTTTTTTTATCAAATCTTCAAAAACTTTGCCACCGCTTTTGATGTTTTCTACCATTGTTCTAGCATCGTCAGATAACTCGCTAAGCGGGAATTTTTCAAGCATTTCTTCAAAAACAAGCAAGGCAAGGGAATCATTTTTCTCATGTTCACTTAACACAAAACCTTGCATAAAATATGCCTTGTAAACATCTGAATCGCTTGCCCAAAGTTTGGTTATCAAGTTATATTCACTGACGGATGCACTGTAAGAGCCAAGCTCCTGATAGATATTAGCTAGTTCATAAGAAGCTGCCCTTTGTATTGAATCGTTTTGTGGGAACAAAACTTTTATTTTTTCCCAAAGGGTTTTTGCTTTTTGCAAATTGCGGCTATCGTATTGTTCCTTTGCTTGCGTTACAAGTTCTCCAAGATTGCTCGGTGTAAATTCCAAACCCCAAGCAGTGTCTGTAACCGCAACTGGAACGGATTTTTGCAAATCTGCTATTACACGCTCCTGAATGCCCACAAATTCCCTGTACCTTATGTTCCTATAGGCAGCTCTTTTAATAGCTTCCCAATTTTCTGCCTCGTAATTTTGCCTATTAACGGCAAATTCCTTTCTATAAGATATGTCTGGAATGCTAAGCCAAACTGCTACGTCCAGTTTTGATTCTTCAAAACTCTTGGGAGCAAACAGGGAATCTTTTTCTGCTTCGTAAGCGGTTTTTAAGGAATCTTCGGAAATCCCAAGTGTGGTGGTTAAAAGTGAATCCCTTAAGATTTGCACGTATGCCTGATCTGTTAACTGGCGAGTCCATGCGATGTATTCAGAAGATTTGTCAAGAACCTGCTCTTTTGCGGCTTTGGCGTAGAGGTTTTTTTCCAATAAACTATTCAGGGCATTTTCTCTGCGGAAATTGGCACGCCGCATGGGGTGAACTTTTGACTGCAATTCTAAAACTTCTTTTTCTGTTATAAAGGGTTTGCCATCTATAGTTGCCAGAACAACCGAGGAATCAAGAGGAAAATCGCCTTTGCCATCTAATATGGATTTTGCAAGAGGTTTTGCTCTGTCAAAGGGTTTTAATTGCGGGTCTATGATGGAATCTATGTAAAACATATAGTATGCTTGGGTATTTGGGGCACGCAAAATACCTGTGAAATTCTTTGCACCCAATTTTGAAACCGCCGCATCAAGGTCTGGGAATATACCTATATCCATAATGGCATGGCCCTGTTTTACAAGTGGGAGTTCCGTAGCTATTTTAGCAAATTCTTCCCTTGTAGAAACTCCTTTTATTTTGCCGGCCAAAACGGAAGAATCAAGATCAAAAAGCCCAAGCAGTTTGTATGCCGTTTTTGTTTGGAATTCTTCGGGGTGCTCTTTGTAGTAATCTTCTGCGCCGGGTGGCTCTATTTTAGCGAGTTCAACCTTGTAGAGTTTTTTAAGCCGCTCTACCTCCGAAGTTGCTATTGCACGGCGGCAGCTATCTATGATAGCGGCTCTGTTTGAATCGTTCACCGATGCGGCAAGTGCTGGAGTTTCTTTTAAGAATAAGTCTGCGGCAATCTTTTCACGGAAAATTGCAAGCGATACATCTGCAGAGAACTCGGAAGTATCCGTGTAGCTATTTTTATTCTTTTTATAAAAATCCAATAAGGCTTTATTTGTATGCCCCATATTTGCCTGCAAATAGAAGTAGGAGTAAATCTGGGAAAGTCTAGCATCTTCGTCATTCGCCAGATTTTTTTGAACAGAACTCTGTTCACCGGCAAATAAAAGACGGGCTACTTCTGCTAGCCGCCTAGTTTCTGCCGCTTGTTGCAAATCCGTGGATAAGGTTTGCTTATTGCGGGCAGATTCTGGCCTTATGGAAACCAGAAACTCGGCATCTGAGATGAACAACGAGGTGTTGCCTATTTTTGCTATCTCCCGGTCTGGTGGAACGGGACTGCATCCAAAAGATGCAAGGGAAACCAAAATGGCAGCGAGGGTGATAAAAGCATTACGCATAGTAACTCCTTAGTTTTTTAAAGACTCCAAGGCTTCTTCCTTGGTTTGGTAAACATTCAACAATTTATTTGCGCCCACAATTTCAATGATTTCAAATACGCTTTCATTAGGGCTTGCTATCTTAAAAGAGCCAGACTTTGACAGGAGCATTTTTGATATTCTCAAAATTGCGCCTAGTCCTGTGCTATTTATGTAGCGGAGTTTTGAGAAATCTGCTACCAAATGCACCAAGCCGTTTTGAGTGGTAAGGTTTTGCACATACTTTATTATGTCTTGTGCATTGGAGCTGTCTAAATCTCCTTCTAGGGTGAGCAAAAAACATCCGGGCTGGTCTGCTATAGGCGAAGATGTTATTTGTATTGAGTCTTCTTGCATACTATACCTCAACAATTTTTGTGACTTGCACAATTACTTCTGTTTGACTGAAATCTATATTAACCGAATTGGAAAGCATTTTAATCAAAGGTATTCCGCGCCCCCTTGCCGACTCTGCATCTATCACAGGATTTTGATATTTGCCGGCAAGCAGGCTCATAGCCGCTTTATCCAGTTTGCTATGCGAATTTTTAACTATCAAAACAATTTTTTTACGGCTTATTGATACGCTTATGGAAAAATTTTTGCTTTCCAAATCCGAATAATCAACAGCGTTGTTTGCCAGCTCGTCTATGATTGTTTCTATATGGAAAACAAGCCGGGGTTTAAAACCTTTTTGCGTAAGCACGGAGCAAATCAACCTTCTCAAAAAAGTTACGCAACTTCTTTGCAATGGAAGGTCTAGCAAAAACTGTTCTTTTGAACCCAAAAAATGAAAATCTGCTATGGCGGTTTGCGGAGTGGAGTAAAAATGGAATACTCTATTCAAACCCATTATGGACAGGCGGTCTTGCAAGAACTGAGATACGGAACATATAGCCAAATCACCGCCTTTTTGCTGAAGTATTCTGCGGCAGCCCATAAGAGTGCCCACAAAAGGAGAGTCCATAAAGCTTACATTTTCCAGATTAACCACCACAAAACTGTTGTTATCGTCTATGCACCTGTCAACTGCGGCTTTAAAAGGAACAATGGCGGGAATGTCTAAAGAATTGGTAACGCATATAACCGCAAGCCCCCGTTCCATATAAGAAACGGTTAAACCTTCCAACAAAAAATCTGCTTCATTGGAAAGGGTCATTTTGTTTCCTCAGGCTTTGGCACGTTTAAGGATGTTGAAAAATTTTTATCGTCTGATGTTTGTATTTCTACAGAAAGAGTATCTTCGGAAGTTTTGCATTTAAAAGAAATGGTTGGCAGGGCGTGCAAATATTTTTCTTCTAGTATAACAGAGCTAAACCATGATGCAGAATCCGTAGCTGTTTGTTCTGAAAAAACTTTGCCAAAACCGCAACTGAGAAGATAACCCCTTAAAAAATCCTGAATATAGGAAACATAATCCCTATTAGCAGGGAATTCTATCAAAAAACTATTCTCCAACGACATTTTGGAAAATATAGAAAATTATTGATTCACCCTACCGTTTACTCTGTAAACGAATGCCAAAACGCGGGCTACGGCTTCAAAAAGCTCTGTTGGTATGGTAGAAGGGACAGAAACTTTTGAAAGCATAAGAGCTAAGTGGTCATCTTGATGAACGGGAATTTTGTTTTCTTCTGCTCTTTCTATTATGCGTTCTGCAAAATAGCCTCTGCCAGAAGCTATTACCCTAGGAGCATCTGGTTTGCCCAGATCGTGTTTTAGAGCAACAGCCAGTTTCATTTGCTACCTAAGCCCAAAGAACACTACAAAGCCTAAGATTAAAGCAAAGAAAGAAATTAAGTGCATACGCCAAGCGATTTTTGCATTTACAAGGGGTTTGGAATCTCCAAAACGCCCCTTCCATTTAATTTGAAAATGATGGTGTATGGGAGCACGCAAAAACAGCCTGTGCTCGCTTGCATATTCCCGGCCCTTAAATTTTTTATTCAGCTTAAAATGCCCTATTTGCAGAGCTACAGACAAAGCCTCCACTAAAATTATCACGCCTACTATAGGCAAAAATAACGCGGCCTGCACCAGTATAAACATTATGCCTAAAAGGGCGCCAAAGCCTATGGAGCCAGCATCTCCCATATAGATTTCTGCGGGGGGGCTATTATACCAAAGATAAGCGAGCAAAGCCCCGATAGAAGCCATAGCTATAGGGAAAAGTTCATCGCAGCCTTTTAAGTATGGGATGTGCAAATAATCGCTGAAAATAGCATTGCCGCTCACGTATGCCACCACGCCCACAAAGAACATCCCTGTAATAAGAGGAACGCTTACAAGGCTATCTATGCCGTCTGTGAAATTTGTTCCGTTTGCGCTGGATGCCACAACGAAGGTTATAAAAATTATAAATAGCCAGTTGGGTAAATATGGTTGCCAGTCTTTGGGGCTTATAAAAGGCACATATAGATTGCCTTTTAGATCTGGTATTAGTTTGTAGCAGAGAACGGCAATGAGAAAACTGAACAGAAAATAGAGGATTAGCCGCATAGTGGAGCTTATGCCATCGGCTTTTTCATCGTAGTCTCTTTTTGACATTTTGCCGGAATCAACCATTTTTTTTGTGCGTATTTTTACTATATCGTCTATGGTTCCAACCACCGAATAAAGCACTAGAATGGAAAGAGCCGCTATGGCATAGCCATTGAATAAGGCAGTTAAGCAAGATACAGCAACAACTATTATCACCAAAGGCAAGCCACCCATTATTGGCGGGGAGTTTTCCTTGAAATCTGCCGTTGCGCCAATTCGCTTTAAAAAAGCTATGTAACGCGGCATTACCAAGAACACCAAAAATGCGGCAAGTATAGCAGCAGACCCCGCTCTGAACAAGCGGCTGTCAAATAGCTGATATCCGGTTACATTGAAAAGATACTGAATTAACATTTGAAATTCCTAGGTTTTGCCCTCGCCCCGCATCATTATTATTTTACCGGTACGCACAAATTCAACTATTTCGTATTGTTTGCAAAGAGAGAGCATCGCTTCTATTTTATCGGAATTTCCTGTTACTTGGATAATCATGGAATTTTCCGTCATATCCACGGTGTTGCCTTTGAAGTGGTTGCAGAGTTGCAAAAGTTCGGTTCTTTCTCCGGATTTGCAGAGAACTTTCAAAAGCACAAGTTCCTTTTCAAGGACATTTTGCCTTGTGTGGTCTTTAGCCTGAATTACATCAACCAGTTTTTCCAGTTGCTGAATTATTTGAGTTAAGGTTTCTGGGTTGCCGCGCGCAACTATGTTCATGCGGCTAACGGAATTGTCTAGAGTAGGCGAAACAACTAGGCTATCTATATTGTAGCCGCGCCTTGAAAAAACCAAGGCAATGCGGACAAGAGCGCCGGGTTTATTTGAAACCAAAATGCTTATTGAATGAGCTGGAAATACAGTTGCATTCATATTAAGTTCCTCCTGTTGGTTTTTCCAAAATGTCTCTTGGTCTTTCTATTAAAATATCATCTATGGATGCCCCGGGAGGAATCATAGGGAATACGTTGTCTTCTTGTTCGCATACGCAGTGAATGAGAACAGGCCCATCGTTGATTTCCATTGCTCTTTCTATAATGCGTTTTGTATCGGCGTTGCGGCTAATGCAGAATGCTTCTACGTTGTAGGCTTTTGCAAGTTTTACAAAATCCGGATTGTTTTCCATCAAAACGCCGGAATAGCGTTTATCGTAGAATAAATCTTGCCATTGGCGAACCATGCCCAAAAAGTGGTTATCCATAACAAAAATTTTAATGGGCAATTTATTATTGTAAGCCGTTGAGAGTTCGCACAAAGTCATTTGAAAACCGCCGTCTCCCAAAATTGCGCAAACGGGGAAACCTGTTTTATTTCCCAAGGCTGCGCCTATTGAGGCAGGGAAGCCAAAGCCCATAGTACCCGCCCCCCCGGAATTCAAAAGCTGCCCCGGATAATCGCACTTAAAGAACTGCGCTGTCCACATTTGATGCTGGCCAACATCGGCAACAACTATGGCTTTTCCGTTTGTAACCTCGTAGAGAGTTTGGATAACGTGCTGTACCCTTAAACCGCCCTGCTTGGGATAGTGGAATGGATATTTTCTTTTCCAAGATTCAACGGTTCTTAGCCAAGCCGCAGAATCCAGTTTTTCCGTAAGCGGCAATAATTGTTCCAAAACGCTTTTTGCATCTCCGCACAAAAAATGTCTAGGTTTGATAATTTTGCCGTATTCCGCAGGGTCTATATCTATGTGCACAACCTCGCATTGTTTTGCAAATTCAGACATCTTTGCGGTTATGCGGTCATCAAAGCGAGAGCCTATATTTATGAGCAAATCGCATTCATGGATTGCCTTATTTGCGGCAACCGTTCCGTGCATGCCGGTCATTCCAAGCGATAGTTCGTGGCTTGCTGGGAAAACTCCAAGCCCAAGCAATGTTGAACTTACCGGTGAACCCAGTTTTTCTGCCAGTTCCTTAACTGCTCTGCTTGCACCGCTTATTGCAGCTCCATGCCCGGCTAAAATCAATGGCTTTTTGGATTTTCTGATTGTAACAGCGGCTTGCTCAACCGATTCTTGGCTTGCTTTGCCCGGTATTTTGTAACCGGGTAAATCAACGCTGTCAACAAAGGGTGCATTGCATGGTGCCATGCCTACATCTTTTGGCAAATCTATTAAAACCGGCCCATGCCTGCCTGAATGCGCAATATAAAATGCTTCTTTTATTACGCGGGGCAAATCGTTGCTATTTTTTACCAAATAAGAGTGTTTAACAGAAGCAAAACTCATTCCGCTTATATCGCTTTCTTGGAAGGCATCTGTTCCCAGCACGCCCGTTACGGTTTGCCCTGTAAGAATTACCAAGGGAATGGAGTCCATATAAGCGGTGTAAATACCCGTGAGGGTATTTGTAGCACCGGGGCCGCTTGTAACTAGAACAACGCCGGTTTTTCCGGTAACTCTTGCATATCCGTCTGCGGCGTGCGTTGCGCCCTGTTCATGCCTTGAAAGAATCAGTTTGATATCTGAATCCAAAATTGCATCAAAAATTGGGATAACGTTCCCGCCCGGATAACCAAAAACGGTATCTACCCCCTCTCTTTTGAGGCACTCGATTATAACTTGAGCACCATTTAATGGTTTTGTTGCCATATTTTTACCTTCTAATAACAAAAATTACAAAAAATCTCATAAAATATAGTAAATTTTTTCTTTTTCCCTCATAATTTTTCGCTCACTCGTCTTATAATGGCTATATCCACATAAGTGGAGAAGCCCATGAACTAAAACTCGCTTCAATTCTTTATAATAAGTATTGCCGTAAACAGGTGCTTGCTTTTTTACCTGTTCTTTGGCTATATAAATTTCACCCAAAAGTTCACGTTCATTCCAAACAAATGAAAGAACATCGGTTGTTTGGTCTAAATTGCGGTATATGCGATTTAGCTCTCTTTGCCTTGCATTAGAGCAAAGAATAACGCTTACGGCTGCATTCTTTTTCTCTTTTTTTAACAGAGCCTCGGCTAGAGGCTTTAAGCGTTTTTGCCAAGGGAATTCTTTATTCGGTATGTCTGAAAAAAAATTACAACTCATACCACTTTTTAAACACAGCGATAATCTGTTCTGCTTGCGCTTTGCTGCTCACATTGAATTTGCTGCGTTGCTTGTAAGCACCTCCGAATTTTTGGTAGCGGCGAAGCGAAACCTTAGGTTCGCCAAAATTGCCGTTTTTGTCTTTTTCTTGATAAAGAAAAGCTATGGTTGACCAAGCTCCCTTTGAAAGATATTCCTTAGCAAGCTCCTTAACCAAAACTTCACCGTTTTCGTCTGCTTGCTCTATTGTGGGTTCTACATTTTCCGTTTCCATGTGCGGAAGATAGTAAATTTTTTCCCCATACGTTGCAAAATTTTGGGAAATTGCAACGTATAGAGAGCGTTGGTTATTACTGGATAGCTATTTGCTTGGAAAGTGCTTCGGGCTTTCTTTGCAGGGTTAGCGTGAGAATGCCGTTTTCGCTAGATGCCTGAATATTTGCAGTATCTACTTCTTCTGAAAGATGGAATTCCCGTTCGTAGCGAACTTCGTCTTCGCCGCGTTTGCGGGACGCGTTTACTTTCAAAACCGTGCCTTCAACATTCACTTTGGTATCTTCCTTGCGTACGCCCGGAAGTTCTATTTCCAGTTTGTAAGTCCCTTTGTCTTCTGTGAGAAAGCTTTTGGGACTCTGCGTGTAGTTTTGCACTTGCTCGCCTCTTGCATAGTCCGCAAGCGAATCAAAAACACGGCTCAGATTGTGTATCGGCGCATAAGTTGTGAGTGTCATAGCAAACCTCCTTGTTGTTTGTTTCTACTAATAATAAAGGCAAACTCTGTGCCAAACAAAAACCTGCTATTTTTGGCTCAAAAAAAGCGTTTTTTGTGAAAATAACCAGTTTTGTGTTTCAAATTTTAAATTTTTTTGGTGAATTTTGAAACAGATTGTTTCAGTTTTACCTCGCTTCCTTTGCTTGCTTGACCTTGGTTCCTACTTGGTAAGCGTTTATTTTCCATACAACTCGCTGTGAGTTCCTAAGTTATTCAAAATATGTATTACGATGCTTCCATCTTTATTTACGGAATAGATAATTTTCAAATCATAATCCGCATCAAAAGACCAAAAATTTTTGAAAGTTCCTTTTAGCTTATGAATTCTTAGAGTTTCATCTTCGCCTTTTTGGAATTTCTCAATCGCCAAAGAAACCATATTAAATTTTTCAGGAGTTAATTTTTTTAGTTTTCTCGTAAACTTCGTGGATAAAGCGATTTCCCTCACAATCTACCCTGCCTTCATTGCTCTTTTCAAGAAGCTTTGAGTACTCTCTTTATTATTTTTAACTATGTAATTTCCCTGACTTTCTTCAAGTTCTTTAACTATTTCTTTTTTAATAAACTTCCTTTCATGTTCATCAAAAAGCCAGTTTCCCTTTTCTGTGGAATTTTCCTTGATTTCTTTTTGCGATAAAATCAAAGGAATGGTCCCGCTATTTATTGTTGCATAAAGCGACATCCTAAAAAGCGTGGGGATATCCAAACCATAATACTCTAAAATAGCCTCGGCTTTTTCCTTTATATCCTTGTCTATCCGAGCCTGAACCAATACTTTTGCTGGCATATTGCACTCCTTGCATGTTTTTGACATACTTTTCAATATAAATATAGAAAAATAATCTCAATTCAATATGCCCTTTATAATTTTTAACCGTATAGAAACCCATACGGTTAAAATTATGATTATTTACATATTCCCCTCTTAATCATCGCATCGAAGCCACCATTCCAACGTACCGCCTGTTTTTGAAAGATTAGTGGTAGTATTACGGATATTATTATCTCCATTTTGATTACTATAATCATAAGTAATATTCCAACCCTTTGAGTAGTTCCAATCGACATGATTAGTGTAATGACTAGTTTCATTTTCATCATAAGTGATAGTTCCATTGATTTTTCCAGCTTCTGAGAAGTAAAGAAGATCTGGTGATCTCTCTTGGTTCAACTTTATCAGACGAAGATAAAGATCGCAACCTCTTTTGCTAGGAATATTGATATTCTTAACATAAAGAGAACCTTCAGTAATAGCGAGATTTTTGGGCCAAGAAAAGGTACTTTGGCAACTTTCGCGGTACTCTTCATGTACATCATCACAAGGGTTCTCAAGCTTCTCTAAATATTTTCCAACATCATCTGGCAAATTTAATAATACTTGCCCATTTTGGATTTTGCCTGCCGGCAGGGTATCGATATCTTCAGAGTTTCTAAGAAGCACAAATACATCGCCATTGCCTTCGTATCTTCCTTGTCCAGCAAGATACACCTGCGTTGGCAAGTCGGACAAATTTGAACCGCCTCCGCCATTTTCATCAGGATTATCGCTAGAGCAAGCGAAGAAAGTGAATGCCATAGTTGCAAAAGC
>LIUI01000100.1:463-820 GCA_001462235.1 Fibrobacteria bacterium GUT307 | reverse complement strand
AAAGCAACCGCCAATAGAAAACTTCTAGTTTTCATAGTAAACCTCTATTTTATACGGAGCAACGGACTCCATTGTGAATTTATTTGTTTTTACTAAGTTTTTATATTCTGCGTGATTTATAGGCTTTGTTTTTAATTTTAGCCTATGCAAATATAATCCCTCCTCGATATTTTTGCATTCTTTTAAAACTATTGGTTTTAGCCAATGCTTATCCCATGTTTTGCCAAATGCCTCCATTGCATCTTCCAAATTTTTAAGCAAATTTATATCTTTAACTTGATTAACCCTTTCTTCCTTTTCTTCTATTTCTTCTTTTAAAGTTATTGCATCTTCTAAATTTTTGGGTTTTTATGCAAA
>LIUI01000100.1:0-352 GCA_001462235.1 Fibrobacteria bacterium GUT307 | reverse complement strand
TAAATTTTTGGGTTTTTATGCAAATTTGCATTTTCTTTATAGGTAATATCTTCGCTTTCTTCAACGGAAATATCAATCAAAGATACTTGAAATGTTTTTATAGCATTGCTTTTTAGACAAGTGGCCATAAGCTTGTCGCCAAATAAATCATACACTAATTTTCTAGGGACAATTTCTCTAACCGTGCCTGGCTGTGAACCGCCGTTATAGCGAATTTTAATTATTTCACCAGTTTCTATTGTATATTTTAGGATTTCTTCTTTTGTTTTCATAATGCCTCCCGGCGGTTCCGATTTTGCTTTCAATAATAATTTTTTAATGAATTATAAGGCTGCTTGCCAAATCCATTATT
>LIUI01000099.1 GCA_001462235.1 Fibrobacteria bacterium GUT307 | reverse complement strand
CACTTTGACAAAATGGATACTCTGGATATTGTGGATTGCAATAACGGAGACCACGGCAAAGCTTTTGCCACAAACTTTAATCCGGAAATAAATATAAGGGAAATCACGCAGAACGGCCGCTACTGGGAAAACGGAGAATGGAAAGAAATCCCGCCACTATCAATACGCCAAGATATAAGCTACCCGGAAGTCACGGTGCGTGGCTCATACGTTCTATTCCACGAAGAATTGGAATCACTCGTAAAGCATTTCCCGGAAATCAAACGTGCCCGCTTTTGGATGACCTTTGGAGATGAATATATTAAGCATTTAACTGTTCTTAAAAATGTTGGGATGACCCGCATTGACCCTGTGAAATTTAAGGGTGTGGACATTATCCCTCTTGAATTTTTGAAGGCATTGCTCCCTGAGCCATCCACTCTTGGCGAAAATTATTCGGGAAAAACCTGCATCGGTTGCCAAATCACAGGGCAAAAAGACGGCAAGCCGCAAACATATTTTGTTTACAATGTATGCGACCACGCAGAATGCTACAAAGAAGTTCAGGGGCAGGCAATCGCTTATACAACAGGCGTCCCTGCAATGCTCGGTGCAGCCATGATGCTCACCGGAAAGTGGCGCGGGCAAGGCGTGTTCAATATGGAACAGCTAGACCCAGACCCCTTTATGGCAGAGATTGGAAAATGGGGGCTGCCTTGGAAAGAATTGTTTGGAAAAGAAGCGGAGCTAGTGTAAAATGTCAGATTCATCTTTGTTCAATTTGTCCGTAGGCGGCTTGAAACCGGCTGTGCTTTCTTTTGAATTGCTGGAAGGAATTTCCGGCGATGATGAACTCAAAGTCAGCTTTTTGGCATCCTCCGGTTGTTCGGAATCCTTAATCGGGCAAGAAGCGAATTTTTCCTTTGATAAGGAATTTTTTAACGGTATAGTGACGGAGTGCTCTGAGGAGCAGTCCGGAACCGGCTTTTCAAGGTTCTCTTTGTGCGTAAAAACTCTGCGGCATTCTTTGAACAAAGAAAAAAAATGCGCAGTTTATTGTGACACAGATGCAGAAACTATTATTCGTTCCTTTGGTATTTCTGCAAAATTAAATTCCTTTTACGAAGTGGATTTTAAAATACAATACAACGAAAGCGACTTGGATTTTTTGCAAAGGCTTTTGGAAGATTTTAACATAATTGAATTTGTAAAACATTCCTCTGGCAGCAGCGAGCTTGTAATCAGCGATGGCGATGCTTTTGAGGAAAAGGAATTAAATCTGGTAAAATGCCGCTTGCAAGTAGAAGAAGGCGGGAATTTCTTTTTTGGCTACGGGCATTCCCCGCTAAGGTCCGGCATGGCATTCAACGCTTTTGGAGAGACCTTTATAGTTTGCTCCGCATTCCACAATGGCAGTCAGGAAGCAGCATTTGGCTTAAAAGACAAAACCGATGGCTATACTTGCCAAATAGCCGCATTTTCAAAACGTATGTTGCGTAAACTGCCGCACAGCAAAATTAAACCGCAAGTGCCCGGCGTTATAGTGGCAAAAACCGATGGATTTGCCGGTTCTTTTGCATCCCTCGATGCTCAGGGTCGCTACAAGGTTCGTATGCCTTTTGATGAAGCAACATCCACAAGTCCCGTATATTTAGCGCAAAATTTTGCAGGCGAAGATTGCGGCGTTCATTTTCCGCTCAAAAAAGATACCCCTGTTTTGATAGCCTTTGAAGACGGTGATATAGATCGCCCCGTAGCATTGGGTGCCTTGCCCAGAGAAAAGTCTAAAAGCCCTGTTGCTAAAAATAATTCGCATCAAAATATTCTCAAAACATCAAGTGGGATAAAATTTCTTTTTGATGATTCAACAGGAAATTTAGATATAGAGGCGCCCGCCAATATTTCGGTAAAGGCAGGCGGCAAGCTGATTTTGCAGGGGAAAACGGTGGAAATAAATTGATGTTTTTTAAAAATATCATCTTAATTCTCTTTCTCTGCACCTTTTTACATGCGCAACAGCAGGATTCTGTTGAATATGAAATAAAACCTGCACGGCTTGCAATTGTAGGTGGCAGCATTGTTGCGAGTTACACGGCATTTTACCTAGCTTATCTTAAAGAGGGATGGTGGGCTAAAGCAGAACCCATGCATTTTGAACCTTTGGATTCCGATATGAATTATGCACATAACCTAGATAAATTCGGGCATTTTTACACAGGTATTGTTTTTGGCGAATTGTTTGCAATGAGTTATGATTGGACCGGAATGAGCCCTTTTGCTTCTTCGCTTTGGGCAGGCATAACGGTTAGTTTGACACAAATTTTGATTGAAATCAAAGATGGAGTTTCTCCTTACGGTTATAGTGCTTACGATGCTTTAGCAGGTTCTTTGGGCGGTTTTTACGTTATGGGCAAAAGATTTATTCCAGCGATGAAATACTTTGATTATAAATTTACATATTGGCCAAATTCATCTGGGTATTGGGATAAGCATAGAGGAAAGGATACCGATGGTTACGGCGGAATTTGGTTTGATGATTATTACGGTGGAAATCAAACGCATTGGCTCTCCTTTAAAGTAGGCAAAATGCTGCCAACCAAAGCAAAGGCCTATTATCCCGAATGGCTTGCAATTGCCTTGGGTTTGGGAATAGCAGAAGGATACAATCCACAAACTATGGATTATCGCTATGAATACTATATTTCTCTTGATTACGACCTAGAAGCGATTTTTAGCCCTCAAAAAACTTGGAGCAAGAATTTAGTCACTATTTTGAATCATATAAAATTCCCCGCGCCTACTGTTAGAGTTGGACGCAATGCCAGATTTTTTTGGATCCATCCTTTGCAATTTTCTGTTAGAATTTAGAATCTAAAATCTCTCTCGCCTTTATCTATCTGCTGCAAGTATGCCTCGGCTTTTTCCCTGATTTTAGGGTTGGGTATATGCTTCAACTGTTCGCTAATCACCTTTTCACCGTTTATCTTAGTTGTTTCGCTGGCATAATCATCTAAATATTCTCTTAAGGTTATTAAGGAATTAGCTTGGCATATATTGGCTATTTGGCCGTTTTTTACCATGGTCATAAAGCGGTCTCCGGTGCGCCCTTGACGGTAGCAGGCAGTGCAAAAACTAGGCACATACCCCAAACCGAATAACCAATTAACAATTTCATCTAAAGTGCGGTTATCTATAACTTCAAACTGAGCGCTGTTATCTTCTGCTCTTTCCTTTTTTGCATACCCGCCAACGCTGGTAGAAGAAGCACCGCTTATTTGAGATATGCCAAGGTCTAAAACATGTTTTCTTGTTTGCTCATCTTCCCTGGTGGAAATAATCATTCCGGTATAGGGAACGGCAATGCGAATAATTGCCACTATCTTTGCAAACACATCATCGCGAACAGCATACTCAAAATCTTTTGGATTTATATTTGCCGCCGCACGAATGCGAGGAACGCTTATGGTATGGGGGCCAACACCAAAAACCGCCTCTAAATGCTCGGCATGCATCAATAACGCAGTCAAATCATAAGAATGCTTGTGCAAACCAAACAGCACCCCTATCCCAACATCTTCAATACCGGCTTGCATAGCCCTGTCCATAGCCTCTGTATGATAGTCATAATCGTGTTTGGGCCCCGTGGGGTGCAGTTTTTGATAATTCTCTTTATGATAGGTTTCTTGAAAAAGGATGTATGTCCCTATGCCTGCATCTTTTAATTTTTTGTAATTCTCTTCGCTTGTTGCAGCTATATTTACATTCACCCGGCGAATTGCCCCGTTTTTATGCTTAATGCCGTAAATGGTTTTTATGCTCTCCAAAACATACTCAATAGGGCTATTTATAGGGTCTTCTCCCGTTTCCAAAGCCAAACGCTTATGCCCCATATCTTGCAAAGCGATCACTTCTTTGCAAATTTCTTTTTGAGATAGTTTTTTTCTTCTGATACTGCTGCCTTTTAAGTGATATGGGCAATAAACGCATCCGTTAACGCAATAATTTGACAAATACAGCGGTGCAAACATAACTATTCGCTTGCCGTAAAATTTTTCCTTTATCTGCTTTGCCAATTCCTCAATTTGCCGGTTATATTCCTCCGATTCGCATTCCATCAAAACCGCAGCTTCGCGGTGAGACAGCCCTTTGCATTCCTTCGCTTTATTGATAATTTGCAAGAGCAATTCATCATTGCTCTTGTTTTTTTGGGCATACTCCAACGTATCCAAAATCTCCTGATGGTCTATGAACTCCGTAGCCCTTGAAGATTTTACGTTATACATCTTACTATTTTTGCAACAACTTTCTTGTGTTCTCAGAAACAACCGCTATGTTTTCATAAGATTCCTTCACGGTATTGTTTATCTCCAACACGGTTTTGTTTACCGTTTTTATGGCGATACCCGCTTTTTCTGAGGCCTCTTTTGTTTGCATTGCAGAATTTGCAGAACTCTGAGCTAGGTTTCTTATCTCTTTTGCAACCACGCCAAAGGCAAGCCCGTGTTGGCCGGCTTTTGCAGCTTCTACAGATGCATTAAGAGCTATGATATTAACTTTCTCGGAAATTCTCTCTATATCTGTTACCATTCGGTCGTAAGAAGAGATTGCTGAGGTTATTTCTTCCATATTGGAAACTATTTCCCCCATTTTATCTTTTACGTTGGCCGTTTCGCTAAGAATGGTATCAAAACTGTTCAGATTGTTTTCCGAAAGATTTGTTGCCTCTGCATGCTCTTTTGTAACCTCGTCATGCATCTTTTTTGCGCAGTTTTCAGGAATATTTATGCCCTTTGCCACCTGCCAAGCCATATCAAGGCAGTTATCGCAACCGCATGCACCGCAACTGAAATCTCTCGATTCTTTGTCGTACTTGCCGAGTGCAATAAAAGCTTCTTCTATCTTTGCTGGGGTAATGCGGATGGAAGGTATAGGCATTGGAACATAATGCCTGATAAAATCGTCTAGTTTCAAAGTTTCATCAAATTTCTTGAAAAGGTCGTCTACGTATTGCCTATGGTCTTCTTTAATCGCAGCCTGCCGCAATTCATCCATTTTCACGCTGATATCGAAGAAAGAATCATGCTTTTTTATGCAGCCTGTTCCTGCATTGCACCCTTCTTGGCAGTTTAGCACATCAAAGAGAACGGGGAGCTTTTCTACCGGTGCCCTAGCGTATTCGCCCAGCATTTTATATACAGTGCGGGGGCCTTCTGATTTGTCCACTCTGAATTGTTTACCGGCATAATACTCTACGCTTTCTTTTAAGCCACCCGGCATGGGGTAAAGGGAGCCAAGGCCGGCCTCATAATTGTCAAATCCGCTAGACTTCATAGGCAACTTTACATTGTTTCTTTGCATATATTCAGTCAATTTTTGGAAAGTAACGTTATAATCTACAAGGCGAGTAGCTTCAAATTCGTATGACTTAGCCACACATGGAGATAATGCAGCTATTTTTGCCCCTACCCTTTCATACTTGTTCATATATACCGCTGTGCAAAGCATGGGCGAATGCACAGGAGACAGGTGTTTAATAAGCCCATTGCGATGTATCAAAATATAATTCACAATAGCCGGGCATGGCTGGGATATAATGGGTTTAGGCCCATTTTTTTGGATATACCTAATATGCGCCCAGGTGCAAATATCTGCTCCTAGGGAAACGTCGTAAATACTCTTTACTCCTAGCGTGCGTAGCCACTCAAATAGCCTTTCATAGTTGTCAAAATTGGATTTTACCGCCGGTGCTGCAAATAGGCTTATCGAAACCCCAGACCTCAAATCACTGAAAAAGCGTTCTGTGTCGTCTTCGTAGTGTCTGGAGCCATGGTGGCATGCTTCTAAACAACTCCCGCAGGCTACGCACTTGCTATTTTCTATCCTAACTTTAACGTTCCCTTTGCCATCGCTCCAAGCAAAATTGGCCTCATATATAGGGCAAACTCTAACACAGCGGTTGCAACCTATACATTTGTCAAGGTCATTGGTAATTATATTTCTCATCTTATCTCCTGGGGAAAGACGTGTCCTAAAAGAATATATATTTATATTCGCAAAATAGTAACATTTTTTTTATAATTATTTTTTTATAGATTTAAACACCGCCACCAATGAGGGAATCGCATTTATGAACTATATGTTCATCCTCATCAATAAAACTGTTATATTTTGCAGGATCGGACGGCAAAGCCTGGCTGGTTTTTTTGCCAAATGAGCCGTTAGACCCTTGATTTGCCTCAAAAGCATCCCTTGAACCGCCTGTTGACTCAGCATTATTTGAAGATGTGACCATATTGACCTCTTTGTTAGCGGTTTGCCCTCAATTATGGTGCAGGGCTCGCCTAATATAAGTGAATATAGAAAAATAAAAATGCTTTGTCAAGGGTGTTTTTGTGGCATTTTGCCGTTTTTGTGGTATTTTTGACATTTTTTTGGGCAAATGGGCTAAAAAATCACCAATACCAAAGGTGTTGGGCACCAACTAATTCCTTTTTTCTATTTTATTTTATATATGCGTGAATTTAATGTAACTGGTCTTTGCATCCCCGGCAAACATTATATGGTGGATATTTCCGAAAAAGTCTGCCACATAGTTGAATTGAAATTGTGGTATGGCGAACAGAAACACGAGAAGGCATTTGAGCAGATTTCCAAATATTTAGACAGCAAAAATAAAGACATTGGTTATTTGCTCACATTTGATTTTAGGAAAACAGAGAATATTGGTAAGCCTAGGATGGAGTGGGTTGAATACAATGGGAGGAGAATTTTGGATGTGATGGTTGGATTATGAGATTGTCCCCTCCAAATGTCGTACAGTTATAATGCTTCGCAGGGTATTACATCAAAACCAGGTCCATAAAAGTAAAAATAACAAGTATGTTTCTTATGCTGCTCACCACCGCCCGAATTGCAGGAAAGGGTGAATGCCAAGGCAAGCACAAGGGCTGCCGCGAGTAAAACTGATATGGCTCTTTTCATGAAGCTAAGTTCGCGCAACTTTGGGATGAAATTATCAAACCGGCAATACAAGAATATCTCGAAAAACAGATGGATTATAAACTGGCGTGCGGTATAGATGGTTTTGATACACTTAGAGAGTCTGTAAAACTAAGTTATAACACTCTCAAACCGTATTTTAAAGAAGAGTGTATGAAAAAACATGACAATAAAAAACAACCTGATATTGAAATAGAAGATGACGATATTAGAGCAGATAGGCGTTTGAGCCTACTCAGTTATTTCAATGTTCTTGTATTGTAAAAGAAAATCATTAGGTGTTAATACTTTTAATGAGCTATTTTTATAATCTTTAATATTGCGAGTAACTACAAAATTTACTTCATCATTATATTCTGCTGCATAATTTTGCAATGCATCTTCAAAATCGGTAAATTTTGAATTCAGCGCTAATAGAACAGTCTCTTTGTTCATTGAAAGAATATTTAAAATTTTCAATAATTCTCGCAATCTAGCGACTATTTCATCATGGCTATGTGATTTACGCAACATATAATATATATTTGACAATATAACAGGCGTTAACCAACCTGAAATTTTATGTAAATCACACAAATTTAATATCTTGGCTGAATCTTCGTAAAACGGCTCTCGTTCATATAAAAAGTCTAGCAAAACATCGGTATCAATTAAAATGTTTATCATAAATATTTCTCTTCCAGTGCGTTTGCTATTTCTTTTTTGTAATCCGAGCTGCAATTTTTTGGCATTTTAAATGAACCTAACAGAGATTTCACCCTTGGAGTCAAAGCATAATCATTTTCGTATTCTAAGCACGGAGTGACAATAACCTCTACTCTAACATTTTGCATATTATCAGGGATATCCATCACTGGACTAAGTTCATTTGCAACCATTATTTTTTTTAAAGCCTGCATATACGCTCCGTGTTTATGATATAAAATAGAAAATTTCAAAACAGAGAATATTGGTAAACCTAGGATGGAGTGGGTTGAATACAATGGGAGGAGAATTTTGGACGTGATGGTTGGATTATGAGATTGCCCCCTCCAAATGCTGCACGGCTACTTCATCAATGTTTCGCAGGGCAAGACATCAAGACCAAGTCCATAGAAGTAAAACCAGCAAGTATGTTTTTTCTCCTGATAATCTTTACATTCACCTTTACACTTCTTAGCAAAGTCTTTTGGGCAAGAATCTACAAATTCGGCAAGTGCTTGAGCGCAAAGTTCTGCATTATAATAAAATGTTGTTGCTTCAATGCAATTTCCAACCATTCCAACTGGTCCTGCATCCACTAAAGTTGAACACGCTCCGCCACCACTACCGCCGCCACCGCTATCGTCCTTGTCGTCCGAGCAAGAAAGGGTGAATGCCAAGGCAAGCGCAACGCTTGCCGCCAATGCGAGTTTTGAGACTGCTTTGTTCATAAAAGAACTCCTTTTTTCCCGCTTTTGTTTGCCTTGCCAAAACTTGGGGATACGGTTTGGGCAAGGTTTGCACCTGTGTGGCGCGGTTTAATCCTTCACGCAACGCACGGAGTGCAAGTAGGATTTGCTATTATCGGTAAAAGAAAGAATGAGCGCAAGACTTACGTGAGAGTACATAACTAATGAGTAGGCTTTGTTGTTAACGTCTTCGGTGGTACTCCACCATAAGCCGTTGAAGCCAACATTGTGGAAACTGCCATCCACGTAGCCGCCGCCCGGCAGAGCAGAAAATCCGTAGTCGTCCGTACCGTTACCATCACCAATTACTTCCTCCCAGCCACTCGTTGCCTTTAATTTGGTTGCCGAGTCCCAACCAGAATAATTAAGTAATACATCCCACTCCGGTTCGCTGGGTAAATGCCAGCCGGAAGGGCAAGCTGTCATAGCCGTTGACCAATCATATAAGCGACCATACTTAACGCAGTTGGTGTCTAAGTTATCATAGCATTTACTACCTTCCACGGCGTAATTCAAATTCTCCGCCATCCAAGTTTGGGTGCCTATGACTACGGTCTTGTAAGTTTGGCCGCCATGAGACACGGAACCGTATGAACCGCTATAACCGCCGCCCCCTCCGCCATCATCACCGCCACCGCCCGAATCGCAGGAAAAGGTGAATGCCATAGCTGCAACTGCAGCTGCCAAGAGAAAACTTTTTGTCTTGTTCATAAATAACCTCCTATGGTTATTCCCCGTTTCAATTTCCCTTACCAAACTCTTTGGGGAAGAGTGTTTGGCGGGTTGTGCCACTATCGGCACAGTTTTTTGTATCTAGTCCTGGACGCAACGAACACTAAATAAGTTGCTCTTGTAGTAACTACGCCAACTTGCGTCCTCGTAGCTACAGAACATATCACGGTAGTAAGCGTCACGATTACTGTACTCGCTACTACTCCACCAGAGGCCACTGATGCCAACATTGGCGAAACTGCTATCCGAGCGGCCATCGCCGCCCGGCAGAGCAGAAAAACCGTAGTCATCCGTGCCATTGCCACTAACACAGTTACTGCTACCCCAGCCACTCGTTGCTTTCAGTTTTTTTCCCTCGGTGTTAGCTCCACCGATATAGGCCGTCATCACTTCCCACTCCGCTTGGCTCGGCAAATGCCAGCCATCGGGGCAAATGCCACGAACTCCACTTGGATTAGCAGTTGAACTTTCTGCTCCATTCATTGCTGTTGACCAATTATACAACCTACCATATTCATCGCAGTTGGCTTGTATTTCACTGTCTGATAATGTAGTGCCTTTAACTACACCGTCTTCGCCGTAACATTTGCTACCTTCTACGGCATAATTCAAATTCTCTGCCATCCAAGTTTGAGTACCGATTGTTACTTTATTGTAGGTTTTACTGTCGCGGCTATCAACAAATATCGTTTTGGTCGGAGTGGCAAGACCAGGACCGCCACCGCCGCTATCGCCCTTGTCCGTATGGCAGGAAAATGTGAATGCCAAGGCAAGCGCAACGCTTGCCGCCAAGAGAAAACCTTTTGTCTTGTTCATAATAACCTCCTATGGTTATTTCCCGCTTCAATTTCCCTATCAAACCCTTGGGGAAGGTTTGGCGGGTTTGTGCCGTTATTGGCACAGTTTTTTGTATTCAAATCGTTTAGTCTTTCAAACAACGGACAGAGAGCAACTTACTGGCAGGACCTCCGGTCTGACTGATGCTCGTGCGGCTGCTGTATATCGTTATGAAGTGAGAGAAGAGGCCGAGGCCGTAGCTATTATCCTCGCCGGAATTCCACCAGTTGCCTTGGTAGCCGACAAAGCTGAAGCTGCCGTTCTCAGAGCCATCGCCGCCTGGTAAAGCTGAAAAGCCATAATAGTCCGTGCCGTTGCCTGATTCTCCTTGAAAATTATTCCAGCCGCTTGTTGCTTTCAGCTTGGTTCCAGCACAACTATTACAGTCGTCGTTTCCAACAACATAACTTGACAATGTACTCCACTCTTCTCGGCTTGGCAAATGCCAGCCTTCTGGGCATACTTTCTTAGCCGTATCCCAATTATACAATCGTCCGTAAATATCGCAGTTGGAAGGGTCATCGTCATAGCATCTACTGCCTTCAACTTTGTAATTCAAATTTTCAGCAAACCAGACTTGTTCGCCTATGACAACAGTCTTGTATGTTTGACCTCCGCAGGTAACTGAATTATCTGAAACTAATGAAACGGGGCAACTAACAAAAGAGCTACTAGAAACCCCGCCTACGCTAGAGGAAGAACCGCTACCATTATTGCCACTGCCATCCTGCAAACACCTAACAGAGAACCCATATGAGGAGCCCTTGAAAGAGTTGTACAGGCCGACGTACTCACTTTCGTAATACATATACCATAAATGAGCAGACGAGCTGAGGATCTCAGTAGAACTCCACCAGTAGCCGTAATTGCCGATACTTTGGTATGTACTATTATACCAGCGACCGCCCGGCAAAGCTGAAAAGCCGTAGTCGTCCGTGCCATTACCATTGTAGTTCCAGTCGCTTGTTGCTTTCAGCTTTTTTCCCTCAGCACCATCAATATAAGCCATCATCGCTTCCCACTCTGCATTGCTTGGCAAATGCCAACCGGAAGGGCAAACTTTCATAGCCGTTGTCCAGCTGTAGAGTCTGCCATACTTTGCACAGTTGGATGGGTCATCATTATAGCATTTACTGCCAGAAACGTTATAGTTCAAATTTTCAGCAAACCAGACCTGTTCGCCTATGACAACAGTCTTGTATGTTTGACCTCCGCAGGTAACTGAATTATCTGAAACTAATGAAACGGGGCAACTAACAAAAGAGCTGCTAGAAATTCCGCCTACGCTAGAAGAAGAGCCACCTTGCACTCCCCCATTGCCAGAAGAAGTGCCTGAACCGGAACCATCATCACCGCCACCGCCCGAATCGCAGGAAAATGTGAATGCCAAGGCAAGCGCAACGCTTGCCGCCAATGCGATGAACTTTATTTTGTTCATAAGATACCTCCTATTGTTGTTTGAGGGGAA
>LIUI01000098.1 GCA_001462235.1 Fibrobacteria bacterium GUT307 | reverse complement strand
GAGCACAAATATAGAAATATTTTGCCGAGTTGTCAAGGGTTATATGTGAAATTATTTTTTATTGCCATATTTACCGCAATATTCGCACATTTTTTATCTATTTTTGTCTTCATTAGACATCACAATTTGTGATTTTAGAAAAAAACGTCAACAGTTGTTGCAAAATCATGCTTTTTGGAACTTTTTCCCTCTGAAACGCGTCTAATAGATAAACAACCCAAACAGGAGTTTATCTATGGAAACGGTCAAAACAAACCGCCAATACAAAAACAGCGTGTTCACTGCCTTGTTCGGCGAAAAAGAGAACCTCTTGGAACTCTACAATGCCATTGAGAACACAAACTACGGCAAGGACACCGACATTATGATTACCACATTGGAAAACACTCTGTTCATGGAGCAGCAGAATGACAACAAGGGCCATAACAAGGAGCTTGCAGACAGGAGCGTTTTGCTCAAAGATTATGAAATTTTTATATATTTGGTACGTGAATATGCAAAAACTATGGATAGGAGCACCGCGATAATCAAAGCCATAGATGATTGCATAAGCCAGAATGTGTTGAAGGATTTTTTGAAAACTAACTCTTCGGAGGTTCGTAATATGCTTTTTGCGAAATGGGATTGGGATGTAGCCAAAGAGGTTTGGCAAGAAGAGGCCAGGGAAGATGGCATTGTCATTGGCGAGGTCAGAGGTGAGACTAGAGTCCTTGACCTTGTGAAAAAAGGTTACAACTATGAGCAGATTGAAAAAATCCTAAAGAATAAAAAGTCGCAATAAGTTTTCAATCTCTTTATCTATATTACCCTCCATGTTGCAAATGAAAAAACTTATGCTTGGGGACCATGCTGTTGCCCAAGGTGCATACGAGGCTGGTGTTAAGGTGGCGGCGGCGTATCCCGGCACGCCAAGTACGGAAATAACTGAGTACATTGCAAATTTCAACGAAGTAAATGCAGAATGGTCGGTTAACGAAAAAGTATCTATGGAAGTTGGCGTTGGGGCGGCAATGGCAGGGAAGCGGGCATTAGTCGCTATGAAACACGTTGGCCTTAATGTAGCAGCAGACCCTCTCTTTACATTTTCATATACCGGGTTAAACGCAGGGCTTGTAGCAGTAGTTGCAGATGACCCGGGTATGCACTCAAGCCAAAACGAGCAGGACTCTCGCTACTATGCCCAAAGTGCCCACGTTCCCATGCTTGAACCCGCAGACAGCCAAGAAGCAAAAGATTTCACAATGCTCGCTTATGAGTTAAGCGAAAAATATGATACCCCGGTGTTTGTACGCCTCACTACACGGATTGCTCATGCACGCTCTTTTGTGGAAATAGGCGAGCGAAAAGAAGTTGAATATCCTTACAAGCAAGATATTTCAAAATATGTAATGGTGCCCGCAAATGCAAGAAAACGCCACCCCGCAGTTGAAGAACGCGAGAGGAGGCTCTCTAACGATATAAACGGCGATTTGTTTGGTGAAAGCATAAATAAAGTTGAATATGGCAAAGCCGGCTCAAATAAAATTGGCATTGTGTGTTCCGGTGCGGTTTATCAATATGTAAAGGAAGCATTGCCGGATTTTGCGATTTTTAAACTTGGAATGGTATATCCTATTGCATTTGAGAATATCAGAGAATTTGCAAGTAAATACGAGAAACTCATTGTTGTAGAAGAGCTTGAACCTTTTATTGAAAACGCATTAAAAGCAAAGGGTATAGAATGCCACGGAAAAAATTTAACCGGCTTGCAAGGCGAACTTAGTGTTCAAAAAATAAGCGAAGCAATATTGGGGCATAAGGCATTGCCAGAGGAACATACGGAAAATATTCCTATGCGGCCGCCGGTAATGTGCGCGGGCTGTACTCATCGCGGTGTGTTTTATATTCTTAACAAACTAAAACTCAATGTGGTTGGCGATATTGGCTGCTATTCCCTAGGATGTTCTCCTCCGTTAAATGCTATGCACTCGCTTATTTGCATGGGTGCATCTATTTCAAATGCACATGGCATGTTCATGGCAAAAGGCAAAGAGTTTTCAAAAACCAACGTAGCCGTAATAGGCGATTCTACCTTTATTCACAGCGGCATCACAAGTTTAATAGATGCGGTATATAATAAATCAAACATTACCGTAATTATTATGGATAACCGCACAACAGGAATGACAGGGCACCAAAATCACCCGGGCACAGGCCTAACCATAAAAAATGAGCCTACGCATACTCTTGATTTGGAGGCAATATGCCGTGCCTGCGGTGTTCAAAATCTTTCGGTAATAGATCCTTATAATTTGGCAGAAGTTGAAAATGCAATCAAGGAACGCATTAAAGCAGATGGTGTTTCCGTAATAATCGCAAAACGCCCCTGCATTCTTTTAGACAAGTCAATGCGGCATGATGCCGTATCAATTTCCGATTGTAAAAAATGCGGTATATGCTTAAAAATCGGTTGCCCGGCGCTTAGCAGACGCAAAGACAATTCGGTAGAGGTGGATGCTGCACTTTGCACTGGTTGCATGGTATGTGCGCAAACTTGCAAATCCGGTAATATAAAGAAGGAGAACAATAAATGAACCTCAACATATTGATTGCAGGGGTTGGTGGCCAAGGGACGCTCCTTGCGAGTAAAATTTTGGGCAACTATGCACAATTAAACGGCCAAGACTGCAAAGTATCCGAAGTACACGGAATGGCACAACGTGGTGGCAGTGTAGTAACATACGTAAGAATTGCAAACAAAGTTTACAGCCCTTTGTTCGATAAAAAGCAGGCAGATGTGGTGCTGGCCTTTGAGGAACTTGAAGCATTGCGTTCTGCCGGGCATATTAAGGATGGCGGAATTATCATTGTCAATAAGCAAAATATTTATCCTATGCCATGTGCCTTGGGTGCAGCAGAATATCCCGGCAATATTTACGAACAATTATCAAAATATAACGCCAAAATTCACAAGATAGATGCAATAGGCATTGCAACAAAATTAAATGATATTCGCACGGTCAATATTGCCATGCTCGGTTTTTCTGCCGCCGTATTGAATTTTGATAAAGAAATCTTTATAAGTGCAATTGAAAAAAGCGTAGCTAAGCCAACATTGGAAATTAATCTCAAAGCCTTTGAACAGGGCTATATACAAGCAAGAGGATAGCAGCCATGACACACTATTATGAAAAAGAATTTGAAACAATGCCACGGGCAATCCTTGAAATATTGCAACTTGAACGCCTGCAAACACTTGTAGGATATGTTTATGAAAAATGCAATTTTTACCGTAAAAAAATGGATGAAGCAGGTGTTAAACCAGCAGATATAAAACGCCTAAGCGACTTGAAAAAACTTCCGTTTACCACAAAACAAGACCTGCGTGATAATTATCCTTACGGAATGTTCAGTGCCCCGATGAGCGATATTGTCCGTGTTCATGCGTCAAGCGGCACAACAGGCAAACTTACCGTTGCAGGTTATACCCAAAACGACATTGACATTTGGTCAACCGTAATGGCACGTTCGCTTGCGGCAGGTGGCTGTTCGCGTAGCAGCATCATTAACGTTGCTTATGGCTATGGATTGTTCACAGGCGGGCTTGGTGCGCATTATGGCAGTGAACGCCTCGGTGCGTTGACTATACCTGCATCAAGCGGAAATACAAAACGGCAATTGCAGATGTTCAAAGATTTCAAAGTCACTACATTGTGCTGCACGCCTTCTTATGCGCTTTATTTGGCAGATGAAATAAAAAACGAAGGTTATGACATCTCTGATTTTAATTTAGAGCAAGGGCTTTTTGGTGCAGAACCGTGGTCTGAGGAAATGCGGCAGCAAATTCAAGATAAACTTAAGCTTAAAGCCTATAATATCTATGGGCTAAGCGAGATAATAGGGCCGGGTGTTTCTATGGAATGTGAGCACCAATGCGGGTCTCACATTTGGGAAGACCACTTTTTGCCGGAAATAATTAACCCGGAAACGCTTGAACCTTTAGGATACGGCAAGCAAGGCGAACTTGTATTCACTACAATAAGCAAAACAGGAATGCCTTTAATCCGTTATCGCACCCGTGACCTTTGTTCCTTGATTGACGAGCCATGCAAATGCGGACGTACCCACGTTTGCATGACAAGAATTATCGGGCGGAGCGATGATATGCTTATTATCGGCGGAGTCAATGTTTTCCCATCGCAAATTGAGAGTGCGCTTTTCACGGTAAAAGACATAGAGCCGCATTATCAAATTATTGTTGACCGTGTGAATAACCTTGACAAGATAGAAATCCAAGTAGAAATAAAGGATGAGTTATTCAGCGATGAAGTTAAGGATCTTCAAAATCTTAAAAGCCAGCTTGAGAAAAATGTTTCCAGCGCAATCAGCATAAGCGTAAAAATCCATTTTGTGAGCCGTGGCACAATAGAACGCAGCCAAGGCAAAGCTGTAAGGGTAATTGATAAAAGGAGGATTTAACATGATAAAGCAAATTTCCGTGTTAATAGAAAACAAGCCGGGCCATGCTTATAAACCAATCAAGGTGCTTGGCGAGGCAGGTGTGGACGTGTGTGCAATATCGGTTGGCGACACAGTTGACTTTGGCATTTTGCGAATGATCACACGTGATAACGAAAATGCGGTCAATATATTGAAAAAAGCGGGCTTCACAGTAAATTTGGCAGACTTAATAGGCATTGTTGTAGAAGACCATCCGGGTGGCCTTGCAAATCTTCTTGCCGTGTTTGAGAAAGAAGCCATTAATATTGAGTATTTTTATTCCTTTATCCAAAGCAAAGGAGAAGAAGCGGTGATGTTTTTCAAAGTAGAAAATATTGCTCCGGCTATTGAAAAACTAAAAAAATATAACGTTAGGCTTGTGGAGGAGTTGTAACTTTTCTATATTATAGCTGAGAGTGATTTTTTTCAGGAGGTTTTTATGAAACTTGTAAAAAGTTTGTGTTTTATTTTCGCAATAAGCTCTGCAACGCTGTTTGCACAAAATTCTGCAGTTGAAAATGAGGGAGCTGGTTGCTCTGTTAATTTGCCTACCGCCTTTAATACCGCAAACTCCAAATTGCCAGACCCATTTAAAAAATTGAACGGCGACCGCATGACCACCAAGGAAGAGTGGACATGCCGAAGGGAAGAGATAAAAAAACTGGCAGAAAGAACCATTTATGGAGAAAAGCCGGTAAAGCCAACAAGTGTCACGGGAACGGTGAGTAACACGAAAATCACAGTAAATGTGACCGAAGGCAGCAAAAACGCGAGCTTCTCGGCAACCGTTACTCTGCCGACTGGTGGCAATGCACCTTATCCGGCTGTTGTCCTTTACGGCGGTTCCGGAGCCGATGCTACAACCATTAGAGGGCAGGGAGTTGCCACTATCAATTATACTCCTACTGATGTTGGAGGAGAAACAGGCAACCGCACTAAATCGGGATTATTTTACAATATTTACGGCACAAACAGTAAAACTGGGACGTTAGCCGCATGGGCATGGGGAGTGAGCCGCATTATCGATGTTATTGAACAATCAGGCGGCAGTATTTTAAAAGCGGATGCTATTGGTGTTACAGGTTGCTCCCGGTATGGCAAGGGAGCTTTTGCTGCCGGTGTTTTTGACCAGCGTATTGCTCTAACCATACCAGTTGAAGGCGGAACAGGTGGCGTAGCTATAATGCGCGGGGCGGTCAAGGAAAGCGGTGCTCAATCGCCGAGTAGTGCTTTTAGCGAGCAACCTTGGCTGGGCGATGATTTCAATGCATTTCAAAGCAGTACAAATAATCTCAGTAACTTGCCAGTTGATATGCACGAAGCAGTTGCGATGGTCGCGCCGCGTGGACTTCTGATTCTTGACAAACCCGGAGCCGCCGATTGGCTGGCCTCTAGGTCGGGATACGCATCTGCGATGGCCGGATCCGAAGTTTACAAGGCACTTGGATATGGTGGCAATATCACCTATCATTCCAATAATACAAATGGAAACCATTGTGCATGGATAAACGAGTGGAAAACTCCTGTGGAAGATAATATCAAAAGATTTTTGCTAAAAACAGCCAGTCCACCTGCCGCTCCAACTATTACCCCTAAGAGCGACCGTACAGAAAACATGACTAACTGGATAGACTGGACAACTCCAACCCTTAGCGGCACTTATCCGCCAGGTGCAAGCGGCAACAGTTCAAGTTCCGTTGGTTCCAGCAGTTCAATTACCCATTCCAGCAGTTCTTCCGCTAATTCTCAAATATGCGGGGAATACCAGCCGAGTTTCTGCGGCGGCATGGATTATGCAAGTGTTTTGGATAATTCAACCGCAATACCCTCAACCGGAGAGTGTCTGTTTATAGAAGATTTTGGAGAAATTCAGCCTGCCCTTAGTTCAACTGTTTCCATAAACGGAGAAGAAAATACTTGCGGAGAGGCGTGGGCCGATTGCGATTATAACACCAAACCAGATGCAAAAGACGGTGGCTATTATGTTTATGTCAAAACAGGAACAATCAATAGTTATCAAAATAACGGATGGCAAGATATTGTGGCTAAAGCAAAACCCGATTGCAAACCGACGCTTATAGCTACTTATTCACCGTCCACCGTTAATTCCAAACTCCCAAGATATTACAACATAAAGGGAGAACCATTGGGCAGCATAAAGCCTGCAACGCCGGGAGTTTATTTGGTTAAGCAGGGAAGTTCGGTTCGGAAGATTGTGGTTAGGTAATATGAAATTTTAAATACTTATACAGCGTGGTGGGGCTTACCCCCAATTGCTTTGCTATTTCTCGTTTTTGGAAGCCTCTTCTCAATAACTCCTTTATTTCCGGGCTTTTGGGGTCGAGTTTTAGGGCGATTTTTTTAAATCCCGCGGGTCTTCCCAGTTTTTTGCCATTGGCTTTGACTCTTTGCAGGGCTTCACGGGTTCGCACGGAGATGAGATTTCGCTCTATTTCTGCGGAAATTCCAAAGGCGAAGGCCATGACTTTGCTTTGAATGTCTTTGCCAAGGCGGTAATTTTCCTTGATTGTCCAAACCTGGCAGCCTTTTTTGAGGCAGAGATGCAGAATTTCCATCACTTCAAGCAAATTTCGGCCAAGCCGAGAAATTTCCGTAGCGATTAAAATATCGTTTTTTCTGAGTTTTTTTACCAATGCTCCCAACTTGCGTTTGGATAGCTCTTCTACGGAAGAAATTTGCTCAATCACCCATTTATCAATAGAAAAACCGCTTTTTTGAGCAAATTGTGCTATTTCAAACGTTCCATTTTCAACATTTTGATGGGTTGTTGAAACCCTTACGTAACCATATATCATGGGCTTTATTTTAGAAAATCACCCTCTCATCTGTGCTATTTGATAGCACAAAACTCCATGTGCAACAGCTACGTTCAGCGACTCCAAAGAATTTTCCATGGGGATTTTTACCCACTCGTCTGCGAGTTCGCTCACTTGCCTGTTTGTGCCGCCACCCTCGTTGCCTATTAGAATAGCCACTTTTTTTGACTGACGCGGGCTAAGCTCGGTAATGTTTTTCTTTGCATAAGGCGAGGTTGCAACTATGCAAAATCCCTTTTGCCTTAAAAGCGAAAAACGCTCTTGCAAATCTATGCCCGTTTCAAACGGCATCCTTAAAAAACAACCCGAAGAACCACGGACAACTTTTGGATTAAAAGGATCCACCGTGCCACGCCCTAAAATAATTCCATCTATGCCAAAACCAACCGCATTGCGGAAAATAGAACCCAGATTTCCCGGGTCTTGAATTGCGTCCACAAGGGTTATGGTGTGGGCTGTATCGTAATTAGGTTTTTCGTTTGCCAAGCGGCACGCGGCAAAAATTCCCTGCCCGCTTACAACTGCACTTACCTGCTTCATTTGAAGCGGACTCAACGAATGAATACGGAGGCCTGCCTCTTTTATTTTTTTTCGCAAAACCTCATCGTCAAATGTCTCATCTACATAAATGCCTTGCACCAAATCCCTGTGATACTCCGCTATCTCGGCAACAACCCGCACTCCTTCTGCCAAAAACATCCCCTCTTTTTCCCTGCCCTTTTCCGTTGCCAAAGAAGAAATTGCCTTTAACCAAGGCAAGTCATCTTCTTCGCGTTTTAACGGCTTTGCGGGAGCTTTATTTTCTCCTGCCCAAGGAGCGCTCTTTTTTTCCGGTTTTTCGATCTTTTTGCTAGCCCTAGCCCAAGGATTGCCGGAATCCTCCTTGGTATCCCCAAAAGTTTTGGAATAGGTAGTTTTCAACGTAGATTTCTGCATGGAAAGAGTAAGTTAGAATTTTTTTTCTACATTACCCAGCATGAGAGTCCTTGATAAAAACGGGGAAAGCCTTAACTTGATGGCTTTGAATTTTGGCCCAAGCCACAATGCTACACACGGGTGCTTGCGTTATCTCACAGCACTTGATGGAGAGACTATTGTGGCTTGCGTTGGTGAAATTGGTTACCTGCATAGGGGCTTTGAAAAAATGGCCGAGCAAGGCACTTGGCAAATGGTGCTTCCATATACAGACCGCCTGAATTATTGTTCCGCAATTCTCAACAATGTTGGCTATGCAAAAGCGGTGGAAAAAATGCTTGGGGTGGAGATTCCGGAAAGAGCAAAAGTTATACGCGTTATTGTGAGCGAACTCTCCAGAATTTTTGACCATTTTGTTTGCGTTGCTGCCGCCTGCGTTGACTTGGGTGCTTTGAGCAATTTCTGGTATTTCTTTGATTCAAGAGAAGAAGGCCTGGTGCTTTGGGAAAAACTTACCGGTGCAAGATTGACCAATTCCTATACCCGCATAGGCGGCTTATACCGCGATACCTACGATGGCTTTGAAAATGATGTTGCAAAGCTCCTAAAAATGTGCGAAGAATCCCTTAGCGATGTCCATAAACTCCTAGATAATAACCGCATATTTTTAGACCGCACCACAAATATAGGCGCAATTAGCCAAGAAAGAGCACTCGCTTGGGGCTGGACAGGTCCTTGCCTGCGGGCAACAGGGGCCGCCTTTGATTTACGCAAAGACGAACCATATTACGATTACGAAACTTACGACTGGGAAGTAGTGACAGGTACCAAAGGTGATATTTACGACCGCCTTATGGTGAGGCTTGTAGAATGCGAAGAATCCATCAAAATAGTAAGGCAGGCTTTGCGGAGGCTAAAACCCGGGCCTGTAAACATAGACAACCCCAAAATCAGAGTGCCGGATCGAGAAAAAGTTTACCAAGATATGGAAGCGTTAATCGGGAATTTCAAAACAGTATCTGAAGGCATTCGCATTCCTGCAGGCGAATTTTACAACTCATCAGAAGCGGCAAACGGGGAACTCGGTTTTACGCTTGTTTCTAACGGAACAGGAAAACCTTGGCGTGTTAAAGTGCGCCCCCCATGCTTCACGCAATTTGCCGCATTCCATGAACTAGTAGAAGGGCAAATGATTGCAGATTCAATAGCAGTGCTTTCCAGTATAAATATAATAGCCGGAGAATTAGATAGATGATTACCACATTCGCAGAATACAATGCCAGGCTTTGCAACAAAGATTTGCAGGAGTATTTTCAATACTTGCTTATGGAGCGAGAAAGCATTGAAAACCCTCAGTACGAAGCAGCCAAAGATATAATTGCAGAATTGCAGGGCATTGTACTTCTAGGCCGTTTAGACAGCAAAACGGTTATTGAGTTGAGAGAGCAAAACAAGATTGCCGCAGATTTGGCAGAACAAGGAAAGATAGAAGAAAGCATTGAGGTAATCCAGCAGATTTTGAGCATTTACCCCGAACACTATTCCGCATTTTACACGCTTGGAATCATATCTTTTGGGCTTGGTAATTTCTCTGAGGCTTTGGACCGTTTTAAAGAAGCCTTTGAATACAATCCTTTTTTCACAGATGCAATTTTGAGAATTTATGATTGCGCAGTTAGCCTTGGCAACACAGACGAGGCCCTTAACCTTTTGAGTAAAGCTCTTACCTTGCAACCAAACGACCCGGAACTCTTAGAAACAAAACGGAATTTAGAAAAGCCAAATACAAAAAAAGGCGAACTATCTCATGAACTTTTGAAGGTAAAAGAGATGCTGGAAAGCGGCAACTCAGAAGAAGCCTTGAAAAGGATAAAATCGTTGGTGTAATATGCAAATAGCCCTTGAACTTGTTCCCAAAACTTTGGATTCCTTTTTGGAAGAATCCAAAAAGCATATAAATAATTTTCCAAAAATCGTGGCAATAAATGTCCCGGAGCTTCGCAGCGTAGAGATAAAAAGTTTTGAGGCAAGCGAACACTTGCTAAAAAACGGAGTTGCCGCCATACCGCATTTTAGGCTAATAGACCGCACCCTAGACGATTTGGAAAATAAAATTGAAAAGCTGGTTTTGCTTGGTTTAAAGCAAGTTCTTTTAATAAGCGGAGACCCTCCTATAGACGTGCCTAATTTTGTTTCTAGCGGAGTGAAAGCCCCGCAAGCCGTTAAGCACATAAAAACAAAATTCCCCCAGCTAAAAGTTTATGCAGCCCAAGACTCATACCGCCAATCATTCAGAAAGGAACTTGATTACTGCAAAGAAAAACTGGATGCCGGCGCAGATGGCTTTTTTACGCAACCGTTTTTTTCGGAGGGCATTTTGAACCAGTGGCTTGAACAATTGCCAGAAACGGAAATGTGGATTGGGCTAAGCCCCGTTACAGGAAAAAACTCCCGCAACTATTGGGAAACAACCAATCAAGTTGTATTCCCGCCAAACTTTCGCTTTGATTTGGAAGGGAACTGCATAATGGGCAGGCGAATTTTAACGCTAATAGAAGCCGCAGGCAAAGACGCTTATCTAATGCCCATTGTAACCTCGGCAGAAAAATACTTAAACGAGCTCAGAACCTTTTAATTATCCGTAAAAATTTCTTTTGTCCGGTGTTTTTAGATAATTTTTTATAACCCCTACATTGTGATGGAATTCAACGGATTCCTTGCGTACGGAGTTTAAGTGTACTTCTATGATTTTTCTAACTGCTACATCTTGTTTTGCAAACAAAGGGGACAAGTCTTGGACGCAATGAATTTTTTCGTTTATAAAAGCTTTATCTGCGGGTGTTGCGGCAACGTCTTTTTCTATTGTTTCGTAGTCATTGATTATTGCGTTCAGTTCCCTAATAGCTATTCTTGTGGCGTTGCCACGGGCTTCGGTGTATTGAACCAGTTCATCTGTGTAAGCTTCCATCCCTATATCCAAGGGAGAGAGCGTTTTAATTATTTCTCCATAATCGAGAACCTTTTTACACAACTGCATTGCCTCATCTATTTTCATAGAAAGAGATGTTATATCTTGTCTCATATCAACCTACCATGCTCACATAACTGCGAGACGCATTTGGAGTTAACTTGTTTGCAAGGGTTTTGTCTTGGCGAACTTCTCCGAGTGCCTTTTGCCAAGATTCCCTCAATTGCCCCATCATTTCCTGAACTTCTGTAAAGTTTTTAGATAAGTTTTTTACATTGCCTTCGTGAACATGATGGCTATAAAAATCGTATAAACGCCAAAGATTTTTTGCAATTTCGCCACCCTTTTGCATATCAAGGGAAGCTATCAGTTCGTTTATTCCTGCTTGGACTTTGTGGCAGGCTTCTGCTTTGCGAGCAAAATGGCCGCCATCCAATGCTTCTTTTGCTATGCCGCACCATTTTATGCAATGGTCGTAAATCATAATTATCAATTGCCCGCGGTCTGCTGTTTCTACAGATGCTTGGCGATATTGACCTAAAGGCCTGCCGTAAGTTCCGTTTTGCATGATATTGCCTCCCCTACCTATTGTTATTACCGCTGTAATTTGTTGACAGTGCGCTAAGTGCAGACATCATGTTTGCACTTTGAGATTGCAGGTTGCCCATGCTTTTTTCCAAAGCTGAGTATTGTTTGATAAGGCGCATATTATAATTATCTACACGGATTTGCAACTGGTAAGCTCGCTTTTCCAGTTCTTCAATCCTCTTTGTGTACATCTCCTCGGATTGCCTAAACTGGCCGGGCACTATTGTTCCGTCGCTTCGCGTAACCGTAAGTGCCTTTGCTTTTTCTACATAGCTTGAGAGCTGGTCTGCTACACCGCGCACAAATGTAACGCTTACGGTTTTGCCGGCATTTGCCGGGTTTGCAAAAAATCCTTGTGGTATTTCAATGGAAAGCCCGTCTGCGGTGGTTAATAGGGTGCCATCCGGAACTCCGGTAACGCCTTTCAATTTCTCTTTATTACCCTGTGCATCAGTAAACCATACATCATGGCCATCCGTTTCATATACGCCTGCTTTAGAATCTTTTGTATAGCGGCCTATGCTAAAACCAGGTTCACTGCTGAAATTGTTTGCGGTAAAGAGCCTGCTTACGCCTTCAAAATCTGCATTTAGGGCTTTTTCCAATTTTTCGCTATCTACTTCCAGAGTGCCTTCTCTGGTTGTGACTATGCCTAAGCGTGCCAGGGAGGAGTAAACAGTTGAGTTTGAACCAGAGCCAGATAGCCCGCTTACGGAGTTGGTGAATATGCCTCTTACGCTTTCGCGCAAGGAAGAAATAATGGCTTCGCCTGTGAACGGGCCGGTTATGCGAGTATTGGTTCTTTTGCCGTTTGCATCGGTTTGTTCTTTTATTACGGCTTTCGCGTTTTCGTCTATGAATTTCATTAACGCATTGAATTCTTCCACAAATTCTTTTATTTTGTTTGCTACACCTTCTATATCCAAATCCAGAGATACATTTACTGAGTCTATGTCTTTGGTAACTTTTTTCAGTTCAAATACAGTGCCTGGTGCGAATGTTTCGTCGTTATTGCTTTTTGAGCTAACCGATCTTCCATCTACGCTATAAACCGCATTTTGCCCTTCATTTAGAGTATTTGAAAACACCTGAACATTCCCAAAAGTCCCCATGTCTTTTTTGACATTAATCATCGCTTTTCGTTCTTCTTCGGTATAAGTAGAATTATTAAGATCAGCCTCAGTAAAAGTATGTGGTGATCCTGCAATAGTTACTGTATTAAAAGAGAATATTTGGATTTTTACTTTATCTAAATTATCTTCATCAAAATTTCCATCTGCATTCAAATTGCCTTCCAAAACTATTTCACCGGAATTGCCGAGTTTTGCGGTAAAACTTGCATTGGCCGACTCTAAATCTCCGTTTATTTCATCTAAAAGATCGCCTATTGTTTTGTATATTGGTTTGTTGTTACTATCGTATCCTTCTAAAATTCCGTAGGTTTTCCAGCCAGCACTGCCACTGCCATTATTGGAAGGCAAGAAAATACCGACTACATCATCTTTTGTTAATTCATTCGTATTCAAAACGGTATTCAGATTGTTAAATCTGATTTCATATTTATTTTCTTCATTTACTGCTGTGCCGTCTAGAGCTAATAAAGCGCTGCCGGAAATTGCTTTTTGGAAATTGGAATTGGTGCCCAAAATGCCGAGTACGCTGCCTAAAAGGTCGGTGCCACCGGTTTCCGATATGGTAAAAGTATTTGTGCCTGTGTCAACGGCGGTTAAGATCAACCTGTTTTCTCCGTTGGTGTTCTGTATGCTTGCTTTAACACCGGCACCTGCTGCTGCATTTATTTTACTAGCAATGTCTTTTAAGGTATCGCTTGCAGAAATTTTTACTTCAACATCTGTTCTAAAGAACTCGTTTTTTTGTGCAGCCGCGCTTAGAGATATTTTTAGAGTGGTATCTACCCCAAGAGGAGTAACTATGGAACTAAAGGCTTTTGAGGCAACTTTTTGAGATTCTGCCAATTGGCCGACTTTAATCTTATATTTGTCGGGTATTGCACCCTCTTTACCAGAAACAGTGACATAATCTTCGTAATTTGAAGTGGATTTGAAAAGGCTGAATTTGCCTATAGTTCCCATAGCGCTTGCTTTTGCCGCCAAATTGCCAAGCCGAGTTTGCAACTCTTTGAACTGATCCAGCGTTTTTTGCACATTATCTTTCTTTTGCAATTCACGCGTGACCTTCTGCTGCTCAAGAGCCGTAAGCTGGGATATTATACTGTTGGTATCCAGTCCCGAAACTAATCCACCTACTGATAATGCTGGCATAAAAACCTCTTTTTCCTCAAATCTACATACCTTATATCGGCATAACTAAAGAAAACCTTTAATTATTTATTGTATATGCAAAAATTGTGCCAATAATTTAGGGGAATACTCCAGGGCAAAGCTCAAAAAATTCTATATTTTCACTTATGTATTTAAACCACAACGATAATCTGCCAGAATTGCTATCTCCCAAAGTGGATATAGTATTCAAGATGCTGTTCGGAGATGAAAGAAACAAGGATTTAACCATTAAATTCATAAGTGCAGTATTAAGCTACAAAGATGGGGAATTAGAAGACGTTACCTTTAAAGATACGCATTTAAAACGTGAACATATTGGTGATAAACTGGAAATTTTGGATATAAAAGCAAAATTGTCTAATGGTGATATTATAGATATTGAAATGCAGTCTAATAGTATTCCTGATATTAGAAGCAGAATATCTTATTACAAATCAAATATGATTACCGAGCAAATCGGCGAAGGCAGTTCTTATTCTGAATTAAAACCGGCAAAATCTATAGTAGTTGTGGATTTTGATTTTATCCACGAATCTAAGAAATGTCACACGGTTTTTCAGATGTTAGAGAAAGATGAACATTTTCCATTCAATAATTTGGAAGAGATACACGTTCTGAATTTGAAGAAACTTACACAATTGAAAGAAGAAAATTTACTTGGCTGGTTAAAATTTATCAGTTCGGAAAGTAAGGAGGAGTTTATGCAGATAGCAGAAAGCAATCCGGTATTTAAAAAGGCGGTGGACGTTTTGTCTGCGGTTAGCGCAGATAAATCAAACCGTATGCTTTATGAAGCCCGTTTGAAAGAATGGCGCGATAACAAGTCACGTATCGACGGTGCTGTGGCGGACGCTAGGGCAGAAGTTTTTACCCTTCTCCGTAAAGGTTATTCCATAGATGAAGCAGAAAAGATGCTAGCCTCTTCCGGTTAAAGGTATAGATGACATGGAAGAAACCATGAAAAAGGTGAAAAAAGATACCAACCTGCGCTTATTTTTTCTAAATTACCCCCTAGCGTTCCCCGGAGGCTTAATTTAGTGAAAAAAGATGCTACGCTTTATCTAATCGTAGGAATGGTTATTGTTGTTGCCGTGATTATTCTTGTTTTTGGCGTGTTTTTTTTAAATGATAAAGATCCCCGTGAAACATATTTAACCTATCACCTGCGTTTTACCCAAGTAAGCACCCTAACCCAAGACGACCCTGTAAAGGTCAATGGTGTTAAATTAGGCAAGGTAAACAGCATAAATTTGCACAAAAACGGCGTTCTTGTGCGAATTTCATTGAGAAACGATGTAAAAATTAAAAAAGACTCGGAAATAAGGGTGCAGAATATAGGGCTTTTGGGTGAAAGGCAAATAGGCATACTCTTAGGGAATTCCAGCCAATCATTTTCAGAAAAAGACACCATTGACGGCCTTTTTGATGCAGGCATAGCAGAGGTAATGGGTATGGCCGGCGAAGTGCTGGACAGTGCAAAAGTAATAATGAACATAGCGCATACAATACTTGACTCCACCATTGCTACGCAGGAATTCAGGGAAAGGTTCCACCGCATCTTGGCAAAAGCAGAAGAGCTGGAAGACCAAGCAAACGGCTTAATCTCAAGAGCAGACCCTGTGCTGCAAGGTAGTTTGGTTGGCTTATCTGATGCAACAAGAAAAGTAAATCAAATATTAGACGAAAATAGAGAACCGCTAATAAACCTGGTAGCCGATGCTGGTAGCTTACTGGGGCAAACAGGTGCCCTAATGAATGAAGCAGATACGGCGGTGCAAAGGGTTTTGGCATTAACCAACAAACTGGAATCCAAAAACAACACCCTAGGCATATTGTTAAACGACCGCAAACTGCACGATGACTTAACCACAACAATCCACTCTGCAGATAGCCTTTTCCGCTTGATTATCAGAGATGGGCTTGATGTAAACATAGACTTTTTTTGAGGACGCATGATAAAACAGAAACTTATTGTTCAGAACACGCTTGGGCTTCATGCCAGGCCTGCCGGGCATATAGTTAATGTTGCAAGCTCTGCGCAAAGTTCCGTTGACCTTGTGTATTCAGAGCAAAGGGTAAACGCAAAATCCATTTTGAATTTAATGATGTTAGCAATTGAGCCCGGCGCGGAAGTTGAATTTATAATAGACGGCCCCGACGAACGAAAAATTGCGGAAGAGTTAACCGAGTTATTCAACAACAAGTTTTATGAAGATGGCACCTAAGCAAGAAATAAAAGAGAGGCAAATGTTCGTTGGGCAAGCAGCCTCACCCGGTTATGCAATAGCCCCCACCAAATTGATTGTTCGCCAAAAAGTATCTGTTTCACGCTATAAAATCCCAGAGGAAAAAACCGCAAGCCAAATTGAATTTTTCCGCAGGGGGCTTTTGCTTGCGAGAAAAGAAATCTCCAGCCTGCGGGATTTAACAATCAGAATGGCCGGCGAAGACGAATCTAAAATTTTTGATTCGCACTTGATGATTTTGCAAGACCCTTCTCTTATAGAAAGCGTTACTTCCTTGATACAAAAAGATTTGTGGAATGCCAGCTATGCTTTCCATCTTCACATGCAGGCTCTTATAGATAGTTTTGAAAGGCGCGAAGGAATTTTAAAGGAACGTGCGCAAGACTTAAAAGAAATTTACAATCGCATGCTTTTGCACCTTAACAACAGCGAAAGCTCTTTTGTTTTGCAAGAGGAAATCAAAGAATGCGCTGTGATTACCGGTTTTTCCATAGGGCCAAATATGCTCATGCACTTTGACAAAGAAAAAGTGCTTGGAATAGCTTTAGATTCCGGCGGCGTAACTAGCCATGTTTCAATACTCGCACGTTCAATGCAAATACCGGCGGTAACGGGTTTGGGGAATTTATCTGAGTCTGTAAAATCCAACGATTTGCTAATACTAGACGGAACCAACGGGCTGGTAATAGTAAACCCAGACGAAAACGATATAAGCAATTATAAAAAACAAATAGAAGTTTTCCAGAACCAAAAACTGGAACTTTTCACCATGAGGGAATTAGAGCCTATAACCATGGATGGGAAGTACATAAGGCTGAATGCAAACATAGAGAGATTTGAAGAAGCAAGCGAAATAATGTCTTTTGGTGCAACGGGGGTTGGGCTTTACCGTTCCGAATTTCTTTACTTTGGGCGCGATTCGCTGCCGATGAGAAAAGAACAAGCCGAGGTTTACAGCAAGGTTACCCACCAACTGGATCCCCTGCCTGTTACTATAAGGACATTGGATGTGGGCGGGGATAAAATGCTTGCTTCTTTAAACGCAGAAGCCGAATCAAATCCCTTTATGGGCTGGCGTTCAATCCGTCTTTGCTTAGACCGCATGGATATTTTCAAGGAGCAATTAAAAGCCCTTATAGAAGCCGGCAATAGAGGCAACCTAAAGATAATGTTCCCCATGATTTCCAATATAGGTGAAATAGAAAGGTCAAAGCAAATTTACCACGAATGCTGCGAGGAATTAAGAGCAGAAAGAATTTCCATTCCAAAAATTGCTCTTGGCGCAATGATAGAGATTCCCGCCGCCGTTATGATTGTTGAGGAAATAGCAAAGAGGGTTGATTTTTTGAGCATAGGCACAAACGATTTGATTCAATTCACCCTTGCCGTGGATAGATCTAACGGAAAAATAGCTTCCATGTACGAACCTCATCACCCTGCAATTTTGAGGTCTATAAAACTGATAGTTGAAGCTGCCCACAAAGAAGGCATCCCTGTAAGCGTTTGCGGCGAGATGGCCGCAGACCCTTTAAGCACCCTGCTTTTAGTTGGGCTTGGAGTAGATGAGCTTTCCATGTCTTCTTGGTGCATTATGGAATGCAAAAAAATAATACGCTCGGTAAATTACGATGAAGCAAGAGCCATCTCTGCCGAAGCTCTGAAACTTGCAGACTCCAAAAGCATAAATAATTTCTTGAAGGAAAAGTATTACCAAAAAATAAAGAATCTTGGTATATCAAGTTTTATAACTACTGAGGATTGATAAAAAAACTCACCGCTTCTTCGAGCCTAGCAAACTTGAGTATTTCAACACCTTTCACAGCGGGAATTTTTGCATTTGCCGGCACAACTATTTTCTCAAAACCCAAACGATGTGCTTCCTTAATTCTCAAATCCAAAGAACTAACCGTGCGAATTTCTCCGGAAAGCCCAAGCTCCCCTATAACAATACTGCGTGGGGGCAAACTTATATTCAAAGCATTGCCAACAACAGCAAGGGCAAGGGATAAATCTATACCGGGGTCGTCAAGCCTAAGGCCGCCGGCAACAGAAACAAATACATCTGAATTGCCTGTTTGGATTTTTGCAAAACGTTCCAAAAGCGCAAGTATAATTGTGAGTTTTTTAGCTTCTACTCCGGCAGAAACTCTTTGCGGAATTGCATAACTTGTTTTGCCCACCAATGCCTGAATTTCAAAAAGCAAAGCACGGCTGCCTTCAATGGTGCAACTAACTACGCTGCCCGGAGAAAGCTCTACGCCTTCTTGCAAAAATACTTTGGAGGAATTTTGCACAGGTATAAGCCCAAGCGAAGTCATCTCAAAAATACCGATTTCATCCGTTGCGCCAAAACGATTTTTCACAGTTCTCAAAATTCTGTATTGCCCCTTTTTATCACCTTCAAAATATGCAACCGTATCCACAATGTGTTCCAAAATTCTGGGACCTGCTATTTGCCCGTCTTTTGTAACATGCCCCACTAATATGGTAACCGTGCCGCTGTTTTTAGCATAAATCATGAGTTTCAAAGCACACTCGCGAAGCTGGGAAACGCTACCCGGCGTGCCCGGCAATTCTTCGCTATACATGGTTTGAATGGAATCTATTACCATCACTTGCGGCTTTATTTGCTCCGCGCATTCCAGAATTTTATTGAGCGAGGTCTCGCAAAACAAAAGCATATCGCTACCAGCCGCCCCCAGCCGTTCTGCCCTTAACTTAACTTGTGCCGCGCTTTCTTCTCCGCTTACATAAAGGCTTTTGCAGCCCGCCGCCGCCATTGTAGAAAGTGTTTGCAAAACAAGAGTTGATTTTCCAATACCGGGATCTCCGCCTATTAAAACCAAGGAGCCGGGTGCCAGCCCGCCGCCTAGCGTTCTGTCAAATTCCGGATTTGCTGTGGATAGCCGCTTTGCGTGTTCTGTGGGCACTTGCGATATAGGCGTGGGTTTGGAGCCGGCATCCAGCGGCATGGATTTTGCGCCTATGCCTCTGTTGCTCTCAACTTCCTGCTCAAAAAGCGAACTCCAAGCACCGCATTCGGGGCATTTGCCGGCCCATTTGGAGAATTTCTCTCCACATTCACGGCAAACATATTGAACATTGCTTTTCTTGGGCGGCATGGGTGGAAAATACAAATTTCTACCTTTTCTACCTAGTGTTTATAAAACAACTGCTAAAATATTTGATGTCAGAAAGCAAATACTCCATCGCCAAGGTTGGAGTATTTATAGTTATTGCGCAGATTTTTGTTTTTTCATTGGCTTCTTATTATTTGGAAAGCGAAATAGCTTGCCTAAGCCTTATACCCATAGTTTGTTTTTCATTTATTTTTGGGGAATTGCGGGGGCTTATTTTTGCAACCGTTGTGGGCTTATGTTTTAGCCCGCTTTGGATAGATTTCAACGATGATGGTTCTGCATGGTGGATTTTTAGAACATTCAGCTATGGCCTTGTAGCTCTTAGCGTTGGTTTTTTAAGCAGAACTTTGAAGTACTATACGCTTTTTGAAAAAGAAATCCGCTTTACGGATATTTTCATGGAACTGCCCAATAAACACGCTCTTTGCAAAAAACTTACGGATATGTCAAAAGCTCAAAAGAGCGGGAACTTTGCTCTTGTGGTGGTTATGATATCCAATAGCAAAACACTCGCAGAAACATTCGGGAACGAAGTGTTGAAAAGCATATTTAACCAATTCAAAGACAGATGTTTGGAATTTGCAAAAAAAATGTCTTTTGACGTAGAGGTCTATTCGCTAAACTCAGATAAAATGGCATTCTTTTTTATAGAAAACAAAGAAAACGCCTTGGATGAAAGGGGAAAATTTGAAAGCAATTTAATAAGTATTGCAAAAAAGAATTTTTTACACGATGGTTTTTTTGTGCATGGAGACTGCCATCTAGGGCTTTACCGCTTTTCCGATTTTTTGGAAACAAACGATGGGGAACTTCCGCTGAGCTATGCAGAAGAAGCTGTTGATATTGCTATTAAACAGATGCAGGACTTGGTTATATACGGGCCATCTAATTTTTCGCAAAAATCAAAATATCCAAAAGCCTCCGATATTCTGGGAGAGATAGACCTTGCTATAAGAAGCAGATGGATGTTTCTGGTTTACCAGCCTAAAATAGATATGGCAACAGGCAAAATATCCTCAGTAGAAGCGTTGATAAGGTGGAACCACCCCGTAAAAGGTTTTGTGCCGCCCGGCTTGTTTATTCCGCAGGCAGAGCAAAGCACTTTGATAGAGAACATAACCGATTTTGTAATTAGGCAGGCAATTTTGCAATTAAAACTTTGGCAGCGAAGCGGAATAAATGTGAACATTGCGATTAATATTTCTACCTATAATCTTTTGCAGCCTAATTTTGTGAACAAGGTTTTATATTTGCTAAGCGAAAATAAATTGCCGCCGGAGAGTTTGGAAATTGAAATTACCGAAGGTACTTTGATTGCAGACTTTCAGCATGTTCTTGACGGCCTAAAACGCTTTCACGATGCTCGGATTAAAATTGCCCTTGACGATTTTGGAACCGGTTATTCCTCACTGCAATATCTGCAAAAATTGCCCATAGATTACCTGAAAATAGACCAGTCCTTTATCCGCAATTTGGGCACAGGCAAGGAATCAAAGGAAATTGTAAAAGCCATAGTGGATTTGGCTCATTCAATAAATGTAAAAACCATAGCAGAAGGCATAGAAACTATGGCAGACTATGAATATCTCAACAACATTAACTGCGATATGGGGCAAGGATTTTTTATGTCAAAGCCTTTAGCGTCAAACGCTTTTGTTTCTTGGTATTCGGAAAATAATGGAGTGTATAGATGCAAATAGAGCAAAATCTAATAGCAAAAATCAAAGAGCATTCGCTTTTTGCCGTGCTTCTTGACCCCGATTCATCAGAAAGCGATGTTTTTTCGGAAATAGGAAATATGGCTTTTGAAAGCGGCGCAGATTTAATTTTAGTTGGCGGTTCTTTAATGGGCCATGCAAATTTGCCAAAAAAGGTGGCAGAGTTAAAGGCACAAATAAGCATTCCCATAATTCTTTTTCCCGGAGGTGCATCGCAGGTTGTGCAGGGTTTTGACGCCATGCTTTTCACCTCCCTTATAAGCGGCAGGAATCCGCAATATTTAATAGACGAGCAATTAAGGGGAGGTTTAATGGTAAAGGCATTTGGCATTGAGGCCTTCCCCACCGCCTATATACTGATAAATAGCGGGCCTGCTACCTCTGTTGAATACATTTCAAACACAAAACCTATACCTGCAAACAAACCAAAACTCACAATGGCACACGCTATAGCGGCAGAATTAATGGGTATGCGCTGGACATATTTAGAAGCAGGGAGCGGCGCAGAAGACCCGGTTCCTCTTGAACACATAATTTTAACTCGCAAAGCGACGCATCTTAACATAATTGCCGGCGGTGGCATAACCACTCCGCAAGACGCATCTGTTCGCGTAAAAGCCGGTGCAAACGTAATAGTGACCGGAACTATCTGGGAGCATAATTTAGATATGAGATTGATGAGAGAATTTGCAGAGGCGGTGCATAATAGTTGAGAATTATTCTAACGCCCTCTCCGTACCTTTACGGGCATAATTCCCATTGCTTCGCGGTATTTATTAACCGTTCTGCGTGCTACTTTTAGGCCCCGCTTTTCCAGTGTTTCTGCTATCTCTTGGTCTGTTAGGGGGTTTGCACTGTCTTCGTTGTTTATCAATTCTCTTATGCTTTCTTTTATTTTTACATTGCTCACTTCTGTGCCGTCATCTTGGGCAACCCCTGCAGAGAAGAATTTTTTGAGTTCAAAAATACCGTAAGAAGTTTGAACATACTTTCCGTTTGTAACCCTATTAACCGTGCTCACATCTCGTTCAACTTCGCTTGCTATGTCTTGCAAAATCATAGGTTTTAAGTGCTGCTGCCCTCTGGCAAAAAAATCGTATTGACGGCGCACTATGGCTTCCATAACCAAAAGCATGGTCTTTTTGCGGCTCTCTACGCTCCGCATAAAAACATTCGCAGAATTCAATTTGCCCCTTATCCAGGCTTTTTCTTCACTGCTTACTTTTTTTGTTTTTAACAAGCTTTTATAGGAATCGTTTATCTTCAATTTAGACTTTGTGCCGTCTCTAAGCATTACGCTAAAAGAGCCATTCGGTTCTTTCTCTACAATAAAATCCGGGGTTACATAAGACAATTTAGAAACAGGAATTCTAGATAGCGGGTGTGGGTTAAGCCTCGCTAATTCCTTTACCGCATCGGTAACGCTTTGCACGGAAATATTCATCATTTTTGCTATTTGTATATAACGCAAATCCAATAGCAGGTTATAGTATTTCTCTAAAATTTCAAGTGTGATTTTTGAAAAATCTTCTATCTTTTTCGCCTGAATAATCAGGCAATCCCGCAAATCAAAGGCTCCTATTCCGAGTGGCTCAAAACTGCGCAACACTTCAAAAGCCTGCTGAATTTCCTTTGGGGCTTTTTTTAGGAGTTTTTCGTCTTGCAAAATGGCATTGATTATTTCTATAAAAGAACTGTTGTCAAAATTTTTTGCAATATATTCCTTTGTATCGCTTTCGTCTCGCAAAAAACCGTTATCCCCAACGCAACCTATTAAATATGTAACATATTCGTTTATCTTTTCCGGTAAATTGCGGTCTTTTAGCTGGTTTAGCAAATATTCCTGAATATCCAAATCATAGCTTTGCGGGCGTTCCCAGTCTTCTTCGTCTGGGTCTCGGCGGCTAAAATCCTCCGGCTCGGTGTACTTAAAGCCGTCTTGAAAATAGTCTTCCCAATCCAAATCCGAGTTTTTTTCCGGTCCGTCAAAAAGACCCTTGTCTGCGGCTTCGTACTGGTATTCAAATTCCGCATTATCGTTATCATTGTCTTGCTCGTTATCGCTGCCCTCGTCTATTTCTAAAAGAGGGTTTGCCTCCAATTCTTGCTGGATGGCGGTCTCCAGCTCCAAGGAATTCATTTGCAAGATTTGAGCTGTAAGTATCGTTTGAGCAGATTGCTTTTGGTCTATCTGCATCCCTTGCGATATGTTCATCTGCATCGGCATGAGTAGGTCAACTAATCTTAAATTTCACAATGGCATCCTTTAGTTTCAAAGACATTTTTTGAAGTTCCCTAGCAGATTGATTTACCCTTGTTGCATCTTGTGCGCTTGTCTTTACCGTCTCGCTCATATTCAAAATATTATGGCTAACGTCACCCGCCCCCCTAGCTGCCTCGCTTGCATTGTGAGAAACATGGTTTGTGTTTCTTGCAACCTCGTTTATGGCATTGGCAACCTTTTTTGCACCGGTATTTGCCTGGGTTACATTGCTTGCTATTTCGTTGCTGGCTTTGTTTTGCTGGCTTACGTGCCCGGATATGGTTTCTACAGACTGGTTTATTTTCTCTATTATATATGAAACGTCGCTTATAACACCAACTGCATTACTTGTGCCGCTCTGGATGCCTTCTATGCGGCGGGCAATATCGTCTGCATTTGCCGCACTCTGATTGGCTAACTCTTTGATTTCTCCGGCAACAACGGCAAAACCCTTACCGGCTGCGCCTGCGCTAGCCGCCTCAATGGTGGCATTCAATGCCAGCAGGTTGGTTTTATCCGCTATCCTTTTGATAAGGTCTGTAACATGGCCTATTTCCTCTGCTGCAGAGCCTAGCTTGTTCATGGCACTTGTAGCTTCTGATGCTTTGCCTGTTGCCTCTGATGCAATCTGGCGAACTTCGCTGGTATTGTTTGCTATTTGGCTTATGCTTGCACTCATCTCTTCAATGGCAGCGGCTATAGTGTTCATATTAACTGCCATTTGCTCGGCTGCGCCTGCAACCTCGTTTGCATTTTCGCTTGCCTGCTCCGCTCCGCCTGCCACAGCATTTATATTAACCGCCATTTGCTCGGTGGTGCTGGCTACTGTGTTAGATTGCTTAGCCGTATCTTCTGAGGATTTAGATAATCGGTCAGAAACAGTGGAAAGCTCACCGGACGCAGAAGCAAGCGCATCGGTAACATACTGGGCTTCTGCAATGGGAACTCTGAACTCTTCTATAAGAAAGTTAAAGGAGTATGCAATATCACCTATTTCGTCTCTGGAATGCTCAGGAATTCTCTGAGTCATATCCCAATCGTCAGAAATTTTTTTGAGAACTGCAACCATTTGTCTCAAAGGTTTGAATAACACATGTATGAACACGTTGAATATTATAAAAGTCAAAGCAATTATCACCATCATAACCGAAAATACCACCGTCATATTATTATGCAAATAGTCACTCATGCTTAAAGGCTGAATAGTTACCATATACCAATTAATGGAGGGTATTGTACCCACGGCAATTACTTTATCTTTAATTATAAAAGTTTGCACACTGTTTTCCGGAAGACTTTTGGCACGCTCCATTATTTCTGTCCCGGTTTTGCCTAGGAAGTCGCCTATCAAGGCTTTGTTTGTCACCAAATTCACATCTTTTGCACCGGTAATTTCCCCTGTAGTGTTAAAGAGGTACAAGTCTGCGCTTCCGGAATAGTTTTTATATATGGATTCCGTAAAAGTTGTTAAATTTATGCCGGTTCCAAGTATTCCAATGGGCTTGTTATTGTTTTTGCTATCAAAAACCGGAGCATTTATCCAAAGCTGTATCTTTTTCAAATCGGGGTTATAATTTATATTGAAATTGAATATTTTAGTTTCGTACATGGTCATTTTATACCAGTAACTACCCGGGTCTTCCGGATTAACCGTAAACGAATATGCATCGTCTGAATAAAATTTCTTGTCTATATCGTTTACCCAAAATACGGTATTCTCGGCAAAGGCTCGGCGGTACCCGGCTATTTCTTCAAAGGCTATTTTCTCCAGCTCGGGGTCTTTGGGATCTGCAAAATAATGCTGTATCAGCGGGGAGCCTGCCATTTTAATAGCGATTGCTATCTCTCCTCGCACCGAAGATTCCAATTTTGTTTTCTCAAGTTCTATAGTTTGTTGCAATTCCTGTGCTTTGCTTGAACTGGTGATACCTTGCATAGATAGGATAAAAGCTGCACTGCCGGCAATGAGAATTACCAGAAAAAATGCAACAGAAAATCCCAAGAGCTTGTGTCTTATGGAAGTACGTTTTGCCATATAATGTTACTCCTTTGTATAGGCTTTGTAAGGAATATAGTAAGTATTTAATTTTTGTTCTCTTGTTCGGCACGTTTTTGGGCTTTGCTTCTGGCGGTTTCTCTGAATAGATAGATGTTTTTCAAGCTCACCATGCTTTTTCTCTTGCCTTTTTCGTCGTAAATTTTTATGCCTTGCCCGTCAACGCTATTTACAAATGCCTGAAGTGCGGAGCGCAAGCTGTCTATATCGTCCATTACCTCTTTTTTATCTAAAAGAGCCACAGTAACAGGGCTGTTTTCAAATTCGGTTAAAATTTCCGTAAGGCCTTTTATGGTTTTATCGATTTTTGAAATCGCTTTTTCTGCAGATTCAATGCCGGTTTTTGCCTGAACCATGATGGTGTCTAGAGCCTTGTCTATTTTTATGCTTGCATCGGCTATCTGCTCCGAGTAGTAATTGACTTTATTTAAGGTTTTTGCAGTTTGCCCTTCAATGGAATTAACCAAGCCTTCCAAAGCAACGGTAAGGTCTTCGCATTCTTTAACAGTGTCTTCTATTTTTTTTGCCAAGGATGGATTGTTTTCGTCTCCTGTATGCAAAAGGTGAATAAATTCCATTAAGATGGCAATTTGTTCCTTTGCAAGATCGCTTAGGGCCAAAATTTCCGCAAAGCCGAGTTCAAATTCTCCGTCAAAAATATGATTGTTATCCGCTAATTCCCCGTTTATTCCGGGTTCTATGGCTATGCGGCGGCTACCCATAATATCCGGGCTTATATTTCTGAATCTGGTATCTGTACGGAATATACGGGCTTCGTCAAGGTCTATTTCTACTAATGCTTTGTCGTTAAGCCTTGTGATGGAGGCAACATGGCCTATTGCCAAGCCTCTTATGGTAACAATATCTTCGTTTTGCAAGGCACCCATTTCGGGGAAACGCACAAGGACGGTATCTCTTGCCCGGCTCTCTTTTATCCACATTGAAACAGCTATATAGATTATAAGCAGCAACACGGCCGCTATTGTAATGGTACCTATTAGTTTATCCCCTTTCATCTTTGGCCAGAGATTTATTTCTCTTTACTAAAAGCACTGCGCTAACCATTGCAGAGAGCAGGATTAAGCCCGTTAGTTCAAAAAGAATAAAATACCCGCCGCCCACACCTACAAGCGTTCCTTTTCTGGAACTGATATCAAACAGATGCTCGGAAACTGCGGCAACGCTCCCGTTTATGGCAGTTGCGTTTTCTGGCAAATTCACATTAAAAAGCATGGGGACTAAAAGCAAAGCCCCGGAAAAAACAGCCAAGACGGAGCAGGCACCCAATTTATCCATTCTAGGCAACCTTGTTTCCTTAGCACCGTTAAGCACCATAATTACAAATACTATCAGCATCATAATTGCGCCGGCATAAACCAGTATTTGCAAAACGCCCAAGAAAGTGCTATGGACAAGCGTATAAATACCCGCCAGAGAAAGCATATTAAGCACAAGAGCCATAGCACCGTTTATAGGATGCTTTGAAATAAGCAAAGCAAAAGCACTAATGGCACAAACCGCCGCGAATATAAAAAAACAGATTGTTGTGAACATAGGGGGAATATAGAAAATTTGATTTGACAGATAGTCTCCAACGTAGTTGTGCAACTAATAGGTCACATATATTGGGCTATCGCCGTGTACGCCTGCAAGCCGCTTGTTTACGGGATCAACATACAAATCCATGCCTTCCAAGGGCATCGCTCCGAGTAATATGTCCTTTGCGGTTGGTATAACGACTGCTTCTATGCTGGTTCGGCGGTCTTTCCAGCGTACTTCTACTGGTTCGGTCAAGTCATAGAGGTCGGTTACACCGTTCGCTATGGTGGATTTTACGGTGTCAACTGTAGCAAGTCCTAATTGCTGCCGTGTTTCTTCATTGATTATCAATGTCCACGCTCCTGTATCGGGCATTGCTTCTACATCTACCTTACGGATTTGGCTTTCTGGAATATCGCCGCATTTGGCAAGCAACCGATCCCTGCCATTTTCCAGTGTGATTTTTTCCAAAAAAATACCCATTTTATTCTCCTGCTTCGTTTCTAAAATAGAAAAATCAATTTGCCCAATCGGGAAAATCCTTTTCATCTTAATGAATATCCCGAATATGATACCCAAGGGAAAACCTAGACATAGGGAAATAAACGAATTTTTGGCTAATTCAATTATCAAAAAATTATCCTAGATTTTCTAAAAAAGTCACCCGCCGCCCAGCGGCGAGCATTTCGTGCCTAGTTGTCTTCAACGCAACGAACTGAGAACAGGCGAGATTTATCGTAGTTGCGCTTGCCCACATCACTGTATTCGTAGTCCATGACCCAACTCCAAGCGAGACCGCTATCATTCTCCGTGGTACTGCTCCACCAGTAACCGACGATGCCGACACCTTCAAAATAGCCATCTGAGTTGCCGAAGCCACTCGGCAGGGCCGAAAAGCCGTAATTATCCGTGCCGTTGCCACTACTCCAACCTGTTGCTGATTTCAGTTTAGTCCCCGCATTACTACCGACGTAATCCGTCAATGCTGTCCACTCTGCTTCGCTAGGCAAATGCCAGCCAGTGGGGCAAACTAACCGAGCTGTTTCTAAATTATACAAACGACCGTAGGTGACGCAATTGGCTTGTATTTCGCTAGATGACAATGTAACATAATCTTCAACATTATCATCATAAGTCTGACCATCTTCACCATAGCATTTGCCTCCAACCTCGTAATTCAAATTCTCTGCCATCCAGGTTTGAGTGCCTATTACTACGCTCTTATATGTTTTATTGTCTCGGTTATCAGTAAAGGTTGTTACTTTACCTCCTCCCCCGCCATCATCATCTTTACCATCGTCAGATGAGCAGGAAAATGTGAATACCGTGGCAAGCACGATGCCTGCCG
>LIUI01000097.1:2904-4242 GCA_001462235.1 Fibrobacteria bacterium GUT307 | reverse complement strand
GGCTCAACCATTACCTTTACTACATCACAGGGTCCGGCTTCAGGTAATTTTGCGGTATCAGGAACAACCCTAACCCTTTCAAACCATTCGTGGGACAACAGTGTAAACGGTGCATACACTAAATATACAGGTGGCGGCGGTGGAAACATCTGGACATCCATAGATGTTACGAGCATATTCGGCACAGGAATAAGTGCAACTACTATCAATGGCATAGCCTGCGGCAACAGCAAGTGGGTTGCGGTCGGATTTGACGGCAAAATGGCACATTCAGATAACGGCACATCGTGGACAGCCATACCCGCAGGAACGGCAAACAACACTACTACCACATTTGGTACATCAACTATTTATGGCGTAGCCTATGTCAACAACAGATTTATCGCAGTCGGGGCAATGGGCAAAATGGCGTATTCCACTAACGGCACATCGTGGGCAGCCGTAGCCAATTCCACCTTTTCAGGAAACATCTATGACGTAGCCTACGGCGGCAGCAGGTGGGTTGCAGTTGGGGACAGCGGCGTAATGGCGTATTCGGATAATGGCACAACGTGGACAGAAATATCATCAGGAACGGGAGCCGGGACTACCACATTTAGTTTTATTCAAAACATCAGAAGCATAGCCTACGGAAACAGCAAATGGGTTGCGGTCGGAGATTACGGCAGAATGGCGTATTCTACTAACGGCACAACGTGGACAGCCGTAACGGACAGCACCTTCGGCACATCAAACAACGCCATAGAAAGCGTAACCTTCGGCGGCGGTAAATTCGTTGCCGTCGGGACTTCCGGCAAGATAGCGTATTCTGATAACGGCGAAACGTGGACAGCCGTACCCGCAGGAACAGGAGCCGGAAATAGCACTTTTACCGGCAACGCCTATTGCGTAGCCTATGGCAACGACAAATTTATCGCCGGCAGTTGGAGCGTAATGGCGTATTCCGCTAATGCTACAGTATGGACTGCCATATCTAATACCACCTTTACATCAAACATCAAAAGCATAGTCTACGGTGACGGTAAGTTCGTTGCGGTCGGAGATAACGGCAAGATGGCGTACTTGGCGGATTAGTAAAATGCAGAAAATGCAAAGGAGTTTTTTATGAAACAGACATTCAAACTGATCGGGATTATAGCCCTCATGGCGGTAATCGGGTTCGGGGTAGTGGCTTGTGGCGGCGATGACGGTAACGGCGACGGCCCCAATGGCGGCGGAACTACCGCACTAGAAGGCACTTGGAACGCAAGCGGCGGACGTTCCGCAACCTTTACCGGAAATGCATTTGTGTATAAGGTTAATGGCACTACAACATATTCCGGCACATTCGTTCTTTCC
>LIUI01000097.1:382-2708 GCA_001462235.1 Fibrobacteria bacterium GUT307 | reverse complement strand
ACAACGCTTACCCTTTCTAACCACTCATGGGATAACAGTGTAAACGGCGCATACACCAAAGATACAGGCGGCGGCGGCGGAAACGCAGGAACATGGACAGCCGTAACGACCAGTCAATTCGGCAGCGATGCTATCAACGGTATCGCCTATGATGGCAACAACAGGTTTGTCGCTGTGGGTAATAACGGCAAAGCGGCGTATTCAACTGACGGTGGCGTAACATGGAATCTCGGATCGAACAACATATTCAGCAGTACAAGCAGTACTAACGCCAGAGGCATCGCCTATGGCAATGGAAAATTTATCGCCGTGGGCGGTAGCCTAACTGGCACTACCAATATAGCAACATCAACTGACGGTATAAACTGGACAGTCGCATCGGTCGGAATTACTAGCAACGGTATCGCCTATGGCAATGGAAAGTTTATCGCCGCTGGTAACGGTCTGGGTAACATTAGAATAGCGACATTGGCTGACAGCGCAACAAGCTGGACTACCGGAACAATCAGTGCATTCGAGAGCGAAAACACAATCCAAGAAATTACCTATGCCAATAACAAGTTTGTCGCCGTGGGTCCTAACGGCAAAATGGCGATGTCGGATAATGGCACAACATGGTCAACCGTATCGAACAACACATTCGGCACATCATGGATACTTGCCGCTGCCTATGGCAGTGGAAAGTTTGTCGCCGTTGGTGAAGGCGGCAAAATGGCGTACTCGAATGACAGCGCCGGTACAAGCTGGTCTGCCGTAACGGACAGCACATTCGGTGGCAGCACCGTCTATGCCATCACCTATGGCAACAACAAGTTTGTCGCCGTAGGCTATGACGGCAAAATGGCGACATCGGCTGACGGTATAACATGGGAAGCCGTAACAGACAAGCCATTCGGTAACGTCAGCAACACCATCTTGGCCATCGTTTATGGCAACGGCACATTTATCGCTGGAAATGGAAACGGCAAAATGGCGTACTGGGTGGATTAGTAAAACGCAGTAAATGCAAAGGAGTTTTTATGAAAAACGTAATTAAAATGTTCAGCATTATCGCCCTCGCGGTAATAATCGGGTTCGGGGTGGTAACTTGCGGCGGCGATGACGACAACAACGGCGATAAAGACAATACCTATCCTACCAACGGACGATTGACCATTAGCGGACTTGCCGCTCATGAAGGCAAATATGTGTATGCAGAAGATTCAGGCAAAGGATTCTTTGCTTGTCAAAGTGCAAATACCAATAACGGCGGCACTTGGATACTTGGTCAAATTAGCAACGGCACAGTTACGTTGAATGTATGGCTTGAGGGCATGGAAAATTATAACAGAAGCGAAACAGCTAATATAAAAATATATATTTTCACTTCGCAAAGTCAAACTTTTTCTACACTTCAAAATCCACACGCTTCTTCTTCCTTGGTATCGGTAACTTTTGCCAGTGGGGTTGGAAGCGTTAATGCTTCTACAGCCTTTTCAGGAAGTGGCAACAGTTCAGATTTCATTTATGCAGATTTATTTTCAGACGGAAATCTAGCCATTACTGGTTACACTGGAAGCGGAGGAAGCGTAACTATACCTGCCAGTATAGAAGGGAAGCCAGTTACCAGCATTGCTACACTTAGTTTATTAAGTAATCCAACCAGCCTTACCAGTATAACAAGCATAACCTTACCAGACAGTGTTACCAGTCTTACGGGTCTTTCTTTTAGTGGTTGTACCAGCCTTACCGCGATAAACATTGGTGCAGGTAATTCTGCGTACAGTTCACAAGACGGCATAGCGTACAACAAAGCTGGAAACCAAATAATCAGGTATCCTGAAGGAAAAACGGGAAGTACCTTTGCAATACCAAGCGGTATTTTAACCATTGGTAGTAGTGCTTTTGAGAATTGCATTAACCTCAACAGCATCACTATAACAAGCGGAGTTAGCGTCATTTTGAGAGAAGCTTTTAACGGCTGTACAGGACTTACCAGTATAACCATTCCAAGCACCGTTTACGGTATTGAGACAAACGCTTTTTCAAAATGTACAGGACTTGTCAGCGTAACATTTGCAACAGGAAGCAACATAGGCGACAACGCTATTGCAAACAATGCATTTCCCGAAGGAAGCAGTGGAACTGGTGGAAATTCGTTAAAGACCGCCTACCAAACAGGGAAAGCAGGAACATATACCAGAACAAGCGGCGGCAGTACATGGGCGAAATAGCCATAGTATAGACGCAACTTTCAGCAACACAAAGAAAAGAGAGGAGAGTTACATCTTCTCTCTTTTTTGCTCTTTTATTTTTTCTTGAGTGTAAACGCTTTTATCTGCTTTTC
>LIUI01000097.1:0-238 GCA_001462235.1 Fibrobacteria bacterium GUT307 | reverse complement strand
TTTATCTGCTTTTCAAGATAAGCGAGGGCAATTAACAATTAACAATGAAGAATGAACAATGAAAGAGCGAGGTTAGCGAGCATAGCGAGTTGTCAATACGCTACGATTACTAACTTCGCTCATTGATAGTTGTTACTTGTTAATTATTTGCCGCCGTTTTTGAAATTGAAATGAGAAGACGTAAAAGTTCTTTGCAGTCGTTTATTATACTGGAATGTTCATTGGGAGTAATTAAATT
>LIUI01000096.1 GCA_001462235.1 Fibrobacteria bacterium GUT307 | reverse complement strand
AAACCAAATTTCCTCCTAAAATTTTTACGTTAAAAAAATTGGCACCCCCACCCTCTCACCCCAAACCTTGCAGTTGGGATAAGCGATGGGCACTTTGTGCCTTAGTTTTCCAAGCAACGAACAGAAAGCCGATAGTCCTTAGGGCGAATGCGCCAGCCTGCGAACTCTTCGTTGCTGTGCATGTGACGGTAGTAGGCATCGGTAGCATTGTCCTCGGAGGCACTCCACCAAGTGCCGTAATCGCCGCCATAATTGAAAGTGCCCTCCGAATAGCCTACGCCGCCCGGCAAGGCAGAAAATCCATAATTGTCCGTACCGTTGCCATTGCTGTTCCAGCCGCTTGCTGCTTTTAGCTTCTTTCCCTCAGTATTAGCACCGCCTATATAAGCCGTAAGCACATTCCACTCCGCTTGGCTAGGCAAATGCCAGCCGGGAGGGCAAACTTTTGTAGCCGCCGCCCAATTATACAACCAGCCATACTTTGTGCAGTTGGCAGGGTTGTTATCATAGCATATACATACATCAGCAGCATTATTTGGTACATCATAGTTCAAATTCTCTGCCATCCAAGTTTGAGTACCTATTGTAACTTTCTTGTAGGTTTTTCCGTCACGGTCATCAACAAATGTAGCCGAAGAACCGCCGCCTACGCTTGACGAACTAGGCACGGCAGACGAACTGCTACTGCTCGGCACATCGCTGCTCGACGAACTCGGCGCAGAAGAAGAACTAGACGGCTCTGACGGCTCTGACGGCTCTGAGGAACTGCTGGATGAAGTATCTATTACTGCATCGGATGATGACGATGACGATGGCGAAGGTTCACCGTTATCGTCTGACGAGCAGGAAATAGCGAATGCCATAGCCACAAACATCAATAAAAAATCTCTTGTTTTGCTCATAAATGCCTTCTACGTGCAATATAGAAATATTTACAACAGTGGATTTTTCTATATTCCCCATAAGCATGAGGGAATTAATTGACAAACTGGAAAGCACGCAGATTCTGCCGAAAGAGGAATTTGCAGAATTATTGCTATGCAATGATGACTATCTTTTTGAACGAGCAAGGTTCAAAGCACAAGAGATTTATGGCAATAAAATTTTTATGCGTGGGCTTATAGAGTTTACAAATCATTGCAAAAATGATTGCTATTATTGCGGATTGCGGGCCGGGAATGCACACGCGCAAAGATACAGGCTCACAAAACAACAAATTCTTGAATGCTGCAAACAAGGCTATCCCTTGGGCTTTAGAACCTTTGTGCTGCAAGGCGGAGAAGACCCCCATTACACAGACGATATTCTGGTTGAAATAGTGCGCGAAATCAAAGCGGAATATCCCGATTGCGCCATTACCCTTTCCATTGGGGAACGCGATTATAAAAGCTATGAACGTTTGTTCAATGCCGGCACAGACAGGTATTTGCTGCGCCATGAAACAGCAAACGATGAGCATTACGGAACCCTGCATCCCAGCAAAATGTCTTCTGCCAACCGAAAAAAATGCCTGCATGACTTAAAAAAAATAGGCTACCAAGTGGGATGCGGTTTTATGGTTGGCTCACCAAACCAAACCATAGAACACATTATTGACGATTTAATGTTCATCAAAGAATTAGAACCGCAAATGGTGGGCATAGGCCCTTTTATACCCCATTCAGACACTCCTTTCAAAGACAAAAAAGCCGGCAGTTTACGCTTAACGCTTAACATTCTGGCAATTTTGCGACTTATGCAGCCAAACTTGCTTATGCCAGCAACAACGGCACTCGGAACGCTTGATGCTCAAGGGCGGGAATTGGGAGTCCGTGCCGGGGCAAATGTTGTAATGCCAAATCTTTCCCCACCTGATGTGCGTAAAAAATATCTTTTATACGATAACAAAATATGCACAGGCGACGAAGCCGCCGAATGCGTGACTTGCATGCAAGGCCGAATGAAAAAAATTGGATATGAGATTGCAATAACACGGGGAGATGCTTTAATGAATTTATAAAAAATCTATTTTTGGCATAAGGAGAAAGTAAAATGGATATTCAAACAATTTGCGTGCACGGTTGCGACAAACACTATGACACCACGGGGGCAGTCGCTGTTCCGATTTTTGCATCTGCAACCTTTGCTCACCCCGGCGTGGGGCAAAGCACGGGTTTTGATTACTCTCGCTCGCTAAACCCCACTCGCGAGTATTTGGAGCATACTATTGCAAAATTAGAAGGTGGCAATCATGCCCTAGCCTTTTCTTCTGGTATGGCGGCCACTACGGTGCTTATGGAGTTGTTTGAACCCGGCAATCATATTGTTGCATCAGATGACCTTTACGGCGGCACATATAGGCTTTTTTCCAATATATCCCAAAAGAACGGCATAAAATTTTCTTACGCAGATTCTCTGGAAGGCATAAAGTCTGCTATTACGCCCTCTACAAAAGCCGTGTTTTTAGAAACGCCCACCAACCCCATGATGCGTACAACAGATATTGCAGAAGTTGCAAAAATCACGCAGGAACGAGGTGTATTGTTAATAGTGGATAACACATTTTTAACACCGTATTTTCAAAGACCGCTTACCATGGGTGCAGACATTGTATTGCACAGCGGTACAAAATATTTAGGCGGTCACAACGATACGTTGGCCGGTTTGCTGGTGGTAAAAAGCGATGCCCTCAATGAACGCCTGCATTTTATTGCAAAAACAATAGGTGCCTGCCTTTCACCTTTTGATAGCTTTTTGATAATCCGCGGAATAAAAACCCTTGCCATTCGCATGGAAAGAGAACAAGAAACCGCGAAAGCCCTTGTGCAATGGCTTGAAGGGAAAAATAAAGTGGCAAAAGTGTATTACTGCGGCATGGGTGGCATGATTTCCTTTTCCGTTAAAGACGAGCAAACGGCAATTAAAATTTTGGAAAAAGTGAAGGTTATAAAATACGCAGAGAGTTTGGGCGGCGTAGAAAGCCTTATCACTTACCCAATGCTTCAAACCCACGCAGATATGCCGGAAAGCGAACGGAATGCCCGTGGCATTGACTCCCGCCTTTTGCGTTTATCCGTTGGCTTGGAATCTGTAAAAGACTTAATTGCAGATTTGGAACAGGCCTTTGGGAGCCTAGCATGAAATACAATTTTGGCCGCGTTATAGACAGGCGCAATACATACAGCATAAAGTATAATCCTGTTGCACGCGGAAAGCCGGCAGATGTGCTGCCTTTATGGGTAGCAGATATGGATTTCCCTATTCCCCCTTGCGTAGCAGAAGCTTTGGAAGAACGTGTTAGGCACGGAATTTTTGGCTATTCGGAACCGGATGCGGAGTATTTCTCTGCTGTGCAGGGATGGTTTGAAAAACGCTTTGGCTGGCAAATAGAAAACGAATGGCTTACGGTTACGCCAGGTGTTGTGAACGCCATTTATGTTGCAGTCCGTTCCTTAACGGAGCCGGGCGAGGGCATTGTGATTCAGCAGCCTGTATATTACCCCTTTGAAACATCCGTTGTGCAAACAGGGCGTAAATTGCTTGTGAATGAACTTGTATATAAAGACGGAACATACAGCATAGATTTTGAAGATTTTGAAAATAAGGCAAAGCAGGCAAAGTTGTTTATTTTGTGCAACCCGCACAACCCAGGGGGGCGGGTATGGACCAGCGATGAACTTATGCGTATGGGCGAGATTTGCCTTAAATACAATGTAACCATTGTGTCCGATGAAATTCACCAAGATTTTGTATATCCGGATTATCGCCATCTTGTATTCGCCGGGCTTGACCCACGCTTTGCAAATATTACCATCACTTGCACATCGCCGTCAAAAACTTTTAATCTTGCGGGGCTTTTGCATGCAAATATTTTTATTTCAAACAAAGTTCTGCGGGATAAATTCAAGCGTGAGTATGCGAGTTGCGGTTTAAGCCAGCCTGGGGTAATGGGGCTTGTGTCTTGCCAGGCGGCTTATGAGAGCGGCGCGGAGTGGGTTGACGAGCTAATAGAATACCTTAAATGCAATATGCTCTTTTTGCAAAAATCCCTGCAAACCCGCATTCCAAAAATCAAATTCACCTTGCCGGAAGCTACATACCTAGCATGGCTAGACTGCTCTGAGCTGGGACTTTCCGTATCTGAGTTGAATAACCTTATTACGCACAAGGCAAAGCTGTGGTTAAATGATGGCACATCGTTTGGTGCGGGGGGCAAAGGTTTTCTACGTTTGAACGTTGCGTGCCCACGAACAATGCTAGAAGAAGCAATGGAAAGATTGGAGGGAGCTTTATGAATAAAAATTTGATTGCATTTTTCTTTGCCATGCTAGGCATTGTTCATGCTCAAAACGAGCCTTATGCACTAGGTGCAGATATTTCATGGATACAAGAAAGAGAGGCGGGTGGAGTGCGGTATTACCACGATGGAGTGCAGAAAGACCCTTTTGCCATACTGAAAGAGCATGGCTTTAATTACATACGTTTAAGACTTTTTGTGGACCCAACGGCGGCGGTTACCGAGGCCCTCGCAGTAGCGGAATGCAAAAACGGCGGATGGTGTTCCGCTCCCTACTCCACAAAGGGATACTGTGGGTTAGACTCAACCATAAAATTTGCAAAACGTGTGAAAGCCACAGGCTTTAAGTTCCTGCTGGATTTTCATTACAGCGATACTTGGGCAGATCCCGGCAAACAATATAAACCCATGTCGTGGCGCGGGCTTAATTTCACCCAGTTAACTGAGCACGTGCGCACATACACAAAGGAAAGCCTCCAAAAATTCAAAGAGAACGACGTACTGCCGGATATGGTGCAGGTAGGCAACGAGGTAGTAGGCGGAATGATACACCCCGACGGTCAAGGTAACACACAAAATTTCGCCGCCCTTGTAAACGCAGGCATAAGTGGAGTAAAGGACGTTGACCCGAATATCAAAATCATGATACACACCATAACCATATCACAGTCAGAATCAAAGCCATCAACTGATTATAATCAAGCCAATAATTGGCTAAAAACTTTAAAAGACAACCTCAATAAAATAGAAGCAAACGTAGCAAACAAGATCGACGTAATTGGATTATCGTACTATCCAAGATGGCACAACGATTTGAAATTTCTGGGACAGACATTAAATGCTATTTCAAGCAACCACAACATCAAAATCGCCGTTGCCGAGTATGCGGATTACCACCGTGAAGTCAACGATCTAGTCTTCAACCTACCCGAAAACGAAGGGTTCGGTACCTTTGTATGGGAACCGCAGGAATTTGAAGGAGACAACTCAAAACCGCTTTTTGACTGGAGAAGTGGCACCAATGGCCGTTATTCAAATGAGCTTTTGAAACTTTACCCTCAAATGGCAATAGATTACGGAATAAACAATAGCAGTTCGTCCAGTTCTATATCGAGTTCTAGCTCTACGCCTAGCTCCAGTTCCAGTTCTGTTGCTACCTCCATTTACAATATCTCACTTGTAGAGGTAGGTCCTTCTGCGGTTGTGGATATTTTTGATATGAAGGGCAACATTGTTCGTTCTTTTTCTGTACGCAATAATTCTGCTATACAGTTAGATGGTTTGCCAAAAGGCTTGTATATTGCCAAAATATCAGTTGGCAATAAAAAACGAATTCAGCGTTTGCTGTTAAAATAGGAATGAACAAAGCTTCTCTAATAATTGCCTCAAGCCTCCTAGCAAGCAGGGTTTTGGGTATTTTACGCGAAATGCTCCTTGCAAAAATCGCCGGCGTAAATGAGCAAAAAAACGCTCTTGACCTGGCATTTATGATTCCGGATATTTTGAACCACCTTATAGGCACAGGCTTTTTATCCATAGTCTTTATATCCCTATTCACAACGCATTTGCTTAAACAAAATGAAAACGAGGGCTGGCGTTCTTTCAGCAATATTTTCAATGTTCTGGGGCTTTTGCTTTTAATCTTGGCAGTACCGGCATTTATCTTTATGCGTGAACTTATCCTGCTTTTAACAGCCGCACCCCCAAGCGAAGATATTTTGTCAATGGCAACCCATTTTGGGAGAATCATTTTACCGGGGCAATTATTCTTTTTTGCAGGAAGTTTTTTAATTGCCGCGCAACAAGCCAGGAAGCAATTTTTAATACCCTCGCTCACAGGCATAATTTACAATGCGAGCATAGTGTTTTTTGGATGGACTTTTCAAGAAATCGGAGTAATAGGTTTTGCGGTGGGAGTCCCCATAGGTGCATTCGTAGGCTTTTTTGTTTTGCAAATAATAGGTTCTTATAGAGGTGGCGTAAAATACTTCCCTGCATTTAACCCAACAAATCCGGAACTAATCAAAACCGTAAAACTCTTATTGCCAATGATTTTGGGAGCAGGCTCAATGTTTGCCCTTGAGTTTGCAATCCGCAGTTTTGGTTCAATGTTTGGCAATCACGGAATTTCAAGTTTAAACTATAGTTATAGGCTTATGTACACATTGGTAGCGGTTTTTGGGTTTAGCGTTGGGGCAGCAAAATATCCGGATATGGTTAGAATGTTCAAGGAAAATCAAACGGCTTTATTAAAAGAAAAAGTGTGGGGCGACTTAGCAAAAATACTCGCTATTTTAATTCCTGCTATATGTGCTGTAACAGCCGTGAGTTTGCCTGCAGTGAGGATTTTATTTGAAAGGGGTGCTTTTACTCAAGAAAATTCCATTCTTGTAAATAATTTGTTATTGTGTTACTTGCCGGCAAGCATAGGGCTTTGTGCTCAGGCTCTTTTGGTGAGGGCTTTTTATTCAATGGAAAAAATGTGGCTCCCAACTTTAATAAATACTTTAACTTTTGCTGCAAGTTTATTTTTATATACACCTATTTCAAAAATTGCAGGGATATACTCTGTTCCTATTGTGAGTTTTATATGCTCGTTTGTTCAGTTGGCAATACTTTTGGTCTTTTGGCAAAGGCAGGGTAGCAAGCCTTTTATTAGGGATTTTGTGGCTGCTGCAGTGGCTTTGGTTGTTTTTGCTCCATTAGGCTTTTATCTTTCTAAATATGCTTTTAATTGGCTTTTAAATGCGAATTTGGTTTATTTAATGTTTTATTCTGCAGTATTTTCTTTGTTGTTTTTTTCTTTTGCTATTGTTTTGCAAATTTTGCTAGGTTCACAATCTTCTTCTTATATTATTATTTTATTAAAAAGAAGAATAGTAGGGAGCTCTGTTAATAACTCAAAAAAATCATGAAAAAACATATAACACTCTAATTTTTATACAGTTACACATTAATTTCTATTAACAATTTTCCGCAAAGAAAAATTTTTTATTAACACCTGTCTTAAAAATTCTCCAATATTTGCCCTTTTTCCAAATATCTTAGCATTTTTTTAACATTATTTTTGATTTTTCTCTTGACTTTTTGGCAAAACTTTTCTAAATTACTGTAAAGTTGCAAGTTACGCATTAAGGCGATTTAGCTCAGTTGGTTAGAGCGACGGAATCATAATCCGCAGGTCCG
>LIUI01000095.1:456-4257 GCA_001462235.1 Fibrobacteria bacterium GUT307 | reverse complement strand
TTTGGCGTTTTCACGGGCGGCGACAGCTTTCTTTTCTGACTTGACGCTTCCCATTATTGAAGCGGCGGCATTTACGCCGTCCAATTCATGTTCGACAGCTTTATTTAAGAATTTCCGCCGATCTGGATTTTCTTTAGGTATTCTATCGGCTAAATCCTTCCGTAAAAGAAAAACTATACGTTCTTGTTTTGGAAATTTATTCATTTGTAAACCTCAGTGATTTTATATCAATATCATAATCCCATAAAGACAATTTTCCTTTAACGGGGATTTTCTCTTTTAATTCACGGGGGTTTTCCAGTATCCAGTGATAGTGTCCGTTCATTGCCCATTTATTACCTAAAGTCAGCAGATTATCGGGCGGCTGGCAGTCAACAAGGTCAACCATTCCGATAATCATGCCGGCTTCGGGATTGTCAGGATTTTTGGAAACATGAATAAGTAAAGAGCCTCGATACGATGTGGGGCGGGATCGGTTTTCTATGTCTTTCCCGTCCCTGATTATATTCTGCGCCCACGGGCTTTTAACCGTCAGTACCTTCATGTTTCCCGTTCCTGTTACGCGCTCTTGGCGAGTTTCTTGCTTGCTTTCACTGGTTTATACTCTATGGCTTTCAGGTCAACAAAACTCGGTATCTGCACGGTGTCTTCAACCGCAATTTCCTCGTGTTTTTGCATTGGCATAATGACAGCCATTAAGTCTTTATTTACGAATGTATGGGCTTTTTCCTTTCCGTTAAAATATACGTCCCATGATTCGTTGTAATAGGCAAGGTTGACATTCGCCAGCGGCTCAAGGTACTCGATGTTAATTACGGAATTTGTCGCCTTGAACAAACTGAATAAAGTCTGGGATAAGGCGGCTTTGTTTGCCGCGTGTAATGCTATCTTGAAATGTTTTTGCGTTTCAAGGTCTTGCACTATTCTTTTCCAGTTAGGGTACTGGAATTCATCGGCAGGGTAAAGAATCATAAAATCACGGGTGTTTTCCTTGACCATATAATCACCCGGCTCTACATCAAGCGTGTCTAAAGTCGCTATGTGAAGTCTGCGCCCGTCCGTGCTTACCATGATTGTTTTTCCACCGGCTCTTTCAATGTGAATTCCGGTCATAAAGAATCTGGTCTGGTCTTTTGACTTTGCGCCGGAAATAAACCGGAACTTGTCCCATGCTTTCGCGTTTTTTGAAACCATGATGCCTTCAATTTTCATGATTCCGCCGTCAATAAACTGGCTCTTTTTCATGTCTCTATTCGGGCATATTGACCGCCCGACAAGGTCGATAGATTTAAGCTGAATACTCAGCTTATACTATAATTATAGCCAACGTTGGCTAAATGTCAAGGGCTTTTCCAATAAATTTTCAAGAATTCGCCTGATTTTTATGGTTTTTACTATAAGGTCGTTTAGTAGTTAGCTTTTTTTTGAGTTTTTCAAGCATTTTCAAACAAAATTACCCTGTTTAACGCTTCCATGTTTTAGCGTAACAGTACTCGCACCCCTGAGTACATGGATTCATGGATAATTCAAGCAAGTGGCATGATTCGCCGAATAACTGTAGGGTCTGTAACATTTCTTTCTCCTTTTACATTTTGTTTAATTCTGGTTGATTAACAATATTTTCAAACTGCCCTGTTTTGCCGCTTCCCTCTCACGGGTTAAAGATCGTTTAATGTTATTCTTTTATCTCGATTTTCAACGTGCCGCACTTGGGGCAGGCGTAAACCTGTTTCCGTTTCCCGTCAACAACTAAAGCAAAAATATAGACAATATTTGCTTCGACTCGTTCCCGACTTTCTAATTTGATAAAATCCTCGCCTTCATAACCGCATACGCACTTCATTCCTCGTCCTCCCCGCGTACCATAAGCATTGACCTGATTACGCTTTCAACCGTCTCCATTGACACAAATTCACCAAAAGTATCATTTGCCTTTTCTTTTACTCTTGCTAAATACTTAACCTCGAAAAACCAACCGTCCCTAGCATTGGAAGCACTAGGTTCAGGCAAATTAAACATTACTTTCATTCTTTTACCTCCGCGTTAAGACATTCAGGGAGACGCAAACACTCTTCGCGCAAATGCTCCTTAAAATCATCGCCAAATTCTTCACAGTATAAATAACAGTCTCTGTCCTCTTTTAGCTTACGACACTCGCCGCACTTTTCGTTTTCGCACTCAATCTCAATCGCTATCTTTCTCATGCCTTCCCCCTCATGCTTTCCCAGTCAAACCTCACTATTACGGGTCTCAATCTGTCAAGAATCGCGGTTGAATACAAGTCCGTGAATTCCTGCGTTGACAAATTGGTAATAAGCGTTGTATGCAGATCGTTGTTCCAGCGGTTGTCTATCAGATCGAAAAACAGGTTGTTTTCAAAGTCGCTGAATTTCTGCCTGCCTATTTCGTCAATTACCAGCAATTTGCACTCACTGTAATAATCAAGTGTTTCTTGTTCGCTCTTAAAGTCCATACGCACTTCTCGGAAAATATCGGACATACGCCTGTAAGCCGCGCCGTCTTTAGCAAGGCACATGGCTAGGTGAGTCTTGCCCGTGCCGTTGTTTCCGGTAAAGAAAAGGTTTTTATCCCATGCCTGTTTTGCTTTAGTTTTAGCCTCGCTCTTTTGCGGGGTGTCGGCGATCCAGTTGTCCCATGTTGAATCATGGTATTTGGGAGTTATACCTCTTTTTTTCCACTGGCGCAGTAATTTCTCACGTTTTTCTTTTTCTTCCTGCTCGACAGTTTCCCGTCCCTGTTTGGCAAGAATACGCTCTCTTTCGTCTTCGGGCAGTAAATTAAACTCCGCTTCCTGTTCTTCAATGTGTTTTTTTAGACTGTCTAAAGTTTCCTGAAACGACATTATTCCTCCCTGAAAAGTTTTAGTTTCTCTACCGTTGGCTTGTTGTCTGCGGCGATACGGTGTACAGGAGGTGATCTGGCGTTTATAAGCCTATTGAACATAGAGTCCCCAAGCATAGCCGACAATGAATAGCCGTTTTGCATTGCAAGAGTGTCATTCATGCCATTATTTATGGCTTGTATTATTTGCTCAGGCTTAAAAACGGCAAATCGCATTTTTAACAAATTTCTTGTTTTGCCGTATGTTATTGCCGGATCGGGAGTTTCTACCCGCTTTTGGCGGTAAAGTTCGTCCCAGTTTTGGAGATATGCCTTTTCTACCTGCTCCATTTCGTTTTCAGGCTCTCTTTCCCGCAACGGCGGTTTTTTAGGTTTTAATTCTGCGGGTTTTTTATCAGGCGGTTCTTTAGAACCGCAAGGATTCTTAGAATCAGAATCTCTATCTTTATCAGAATCAAGATCAGAATCGTTAGCCGATTTTCCGTCATTTTCCGATACCCTATCCGTTTTTTGCTCATTTTTAGGATAGCCTATCCGTTTTTTGCTTGTTTTTTCACCTTTTCCCGATACCCTATCTGCGCCTAAAAAAGACAAATCATATTCGTAATTTCCCTCTTTAGCAATAAAAGACTTTATGTTATCCGGCAAACTTCTTAAAACAGCGTCTACACCTAGTTTAATTTTGCCTGATTTTTCATTTATTTTTTGATGTTTTATCCATTTTGGAATAATGATATATTCCTGAAAGTATAACGCTTTTTTGGTGGCGGCAAATTTTTCTAATATGGCATTGACTTCTTCCCTTGATACTCCTGTATCGTCTTTAATTCTTTTAATTGTTATCTTGTAAACGCCCGCTATATTAGTACACTCATTCGTGAGTAAATACATATAGAGCAATTTTTCCTGTATGGCAAGAGAATCTACCCAATCATCCGA
>LIUI01000095.1:0-272 GCA_001462235.1 Fibrobacteria bacterium GUT307 | reverse complement strand
GTGAAATTTAGAATGGCATTGTTCACAAAGCACTATTAAATCATCAAGATTGAATATCTCATTCCCATAAATAGAATATGTTCTATGGTGTGTATGTAATACTCCACCATTATTACACAATTGACATTTATTTTTTGCTTTCTCCTTTTTATATTTTGATATATCTCTCCAATATGGCGTTTTTAGAAACTCTTTATACTCCATATTTTGGATATATTTATAAATTATATCGTTATGGCGGACTTTCATACAATCTAAACGCACATCCAGAC
>LIUI01000094.1:5930-17159 GCA_001462235.1 Fibrobacteria bacterium GUT307 | reverse complement strand
TATGAGTTTTTAAGGGACGACTAATTATTTCTTTTATTTTATTATTATAAGGGTTAGAATAGCGGAAAACAAAGGGAGGAATTGCAAAAATGTGGATAATAATACTGTTACTCGTGGTACTTGTTATATGGAAAATTGGGCCTATTCTCTTGATTGTGGGTGTTTTATGGCTGGCAGGTGAGTCATCGTCAAACGCAAGACAGGAAAAACCACCACAGATTGAGACCCAATGTCAAAGGGATATTACGCATAAATCAAATGGCAAATGCATATTAGCGGAATTAGACACGCTTATTTCGGTGTGCCTATCGGAAGCACAGAGTGGTATGAACAAGAGACCGAATACGACTAAGCGTTTACAAAAGAAATGTTTAATAAGTGCAAAGAGTTCTGAAACAACTTCCAAAAAGAAGTAGAATTTGGGGTGTCTCAGAAAAAAACTCCAGCCCAGCCCTTTTTTTGAGAAATTTCAGTTAAATTTAAATAAACTGTCCACCACCCACTCCCCAAACAAATAAGAAATCGGTGCAGCCAAACCCAAAAAGGGGCCAAATGGCAAAGGGGCTTGCATATCTTTGCCGGCCTTAATTCTGTAAGGAGCAATTACTATTAATGCCAAAAAGGAACCTATTATCAGTGATATGTAAGAAAGTTCTGCACCCATAATTGCACCAAAACCTGCAAAAAGCTTTACATCGCCAAAACCCATTCCTTCCCTTTTTATAATTTTAGAACTGATAACGGAAAATAAAAACAAGCCGCCACCGCACACCGCAATACCGATTAAGGAATTCAAAATGCCTATTCCTCCATCAAAAAAAGACATGGCAAAACCTAGCGCAACTCCGCCTATGCTTACTGTGTCTGGCAAAAGCAGGTGCTTGAAATCTATGGCGAAAATGGGAATTAAAGTTGTGAGCAACCAAAACAAACTTATGCCTCTGATCAAACTTGCATCTTGCCAAGGGCTTGGCCCTGCTAAAAAAGCGGCAAGAAATCCAAGGAGCATACCTAAAAATTCAACTATGGGATATTTTATGGAAATTGACTCTTTGCAACTTGCACAACGGCCGCCCAAAAATAGCCAGCTCAAAATGGGAATGTTTTGCCAAAACGGAATTTTATGTTTGCAATTTGGGCAATGCGATGCGGGTTTTATTATGGACATCTCTCGCGGCATTCTGTATATAAGCACATTGAAAAAACTGCCGAAACATGCACCCAAAACGGGAAATAATGCCCACAAAAAAATTGCCGGAATATTCACACAAACTCACCGCTTTTTACTTTTGAAGTTTTTTGCTTTGTAAAATCGCTTTCGCTTAAAGGATGCTTCTCTGCCTTGTTCCACAATTCGTCAAGGGCAATTTCTTCCCTGCGGCTTTGCTCAAATAGATGAACCATTATATCTCCGGCGTCTAACACCGCCCAACGCGTTAGCTCTTTATACTCAACGCTCGCAGGCTCGCCACCTGCTGCTTTGTATGCCTTTTGCAATTCGCCCAAAATTGCCTGCATCTGCGCAGTGCTCTCGCAAGTGCCAACCAGATACCAATCCACAACGCTGGAAAGCCCTCGCAAATCCAAAAGTTCAACGCCTTCTGCACGAAGCTCAAACATAATTTGCGCCCCAATTTTCACGCTCGCAGGAAATCTTTTCATAATCCGCCTCTTTTTATCCCAAGTACCTTCTTGTAATCTTTACCCAAAAAAACAGTAGCACTCACAATTCCACTTAAAGTATCTTGCAAAACTATAAAATTTTTTGTGTCCATAATCATTTTTAAGCGTTCGTGCCCCACCCAATGAGGATTGCGAATAGCCACGATTGTTTCTTCGTAATTAGACCATTGCGGGTCATTTGCCGCACTAAGGACATCAAAACCATTTGTCCGCAAAACCTCTCTTGCTTCCTCTGCTGCCTTCAAAATTCCGCAACTATTAAAAACAATTATTTGCCCCGGCACCGGGTCTCGGGCTACAACCGCAGGCTTGGTTTCCTCTTCACAGGCAAATAAGAATAAAAAAACGATTGCTAACAAAAATCTCACTCATGGAATTTAGTAAATTATAACCTCGCAAACTATGAAAATCAAAATTCTATTCCTCTTTTTGCTGCTCCTTTCATGCCAAGGACCTTGGAGCTATTACCCGGAAGATCCGGAAAATTACCGTGGGATATGGGTAAATGCTTATATAATTTCCGGGCGGCGTGTGGAAGATGTGTGCTTTGACAAAATGCATGCTTTGGATGAAGTTCGTATGCCGGGATTTCCATTTTATGAATCGGCAGAAGTTCGGGTTAAAGGCGTTTTTAGCGGGAAAGACACATCGCTTTCTTTAGTCCCGTCTTCAGATAATCCTAACTGCTTTATAGGCCCCAGACATTTAACTGCAGATATAGGCCAGAATTACGAACTTGATGTGTCAATAACCTGGGATAGTGCGGGAAAAAGAGTGCTTAGCAATTTTCACGCAGAAACATATATTCCAAAAAAATTCAAAATCCAAAGAGCTTATGATTTATTGGGGAACCAATATCAGTCCGGTGCTACGGTTTTATTTTTGCCGCCTCCTATGGATATGAAATCAAATTATTTTATTCCCGAATATAGCGATGATGTAGGTGGGGTTCGCGTTACAATGATTTTTGATGAAGGTATTTATTGGGGGCAAAATACCATTGATCAAATGATTGAGCAATTTACCGGAGAAACCGATACAGCCCACTTTGCACGATTTGGCGATAGAAGGTCTGTGTTCACCGCAAGAAACCAACAAATAGCGGGCTCCAACAAAAATATAGACAGTATTCCTGTAATGGGAATGCTGCTTCCGGCAATTGGAAGGGTAAAATTGCTTTTTTACGCCACTACTTCCGATTACATTAAATACTTAGACACTTACGTGAATGGAAGCGACGATAGCCGCATAGAAGCTGTTTATAATATCCAAGGCGGAGCCGGAATTTTTGCCGGAATGCTGGTTGATACTTTTGTAGTAAATCTTAAAGCTGCACCGGATGTGAAAGTTTTTAATAATTTGGATGCGCAAGATAATTATTGCAGGACGATAGACGAAGAAACCAATGTTCCAAATTGGAAACTTAAGAGAGAATGCTTAGAGTTTTGGGATAAAAAGATTTGTGGTGGTACTTGTGAGTATAACATCCCAAGAAAGCTTTTGGAAACGGCACTTAGCAAGGAAGAGCAAGTCACTTGGTGCGAACATAGAGATTTTCCGGCATATATATATCCGCTTTGCGGCTCTGCATTGGTTCGTTACTCAAAATCCGGCAAAAAATCCGCAATTTTAGACAGGGAAGTGAAAAAATGGTGCGAGATACATCTTGATGATGAGGAATGTGCCACTCTTTGATTTTCTATATTGTTTAAAATTTCTTTTCAAGGAAAACGCATTATGAAAAAGACTTTTGCATTTGTTGCAACTTTTGCTCTCTTTGCCAGCACCCAAGCCTTTGCCCTAGCAGGTGCGGGTGCACACTATGTTATGAATACCGGCTCGCTGGAATCAAGTTCAGGAAAAGTGGGAGAAATAACGGTAAAACAAGAAGGCGCAAGTGGCTTGCAGGGTTTGGGCTTTAAGGCATGGATAGATCTTTTGCCTGTGGTTGATATAGAAGGCACTTTCAATGTTGCAGCAACTAGGTATAGAACATCTTTGATAATCCCCGGAGTTGCCGAACCAATATATTTAAGCTACACCCCAGATGCTCCATACAGCATGATTTTTGACCGCGCAGACCCTCTTTACGGAATTTTCACCGGCGATGTATCGGTAACATATCCGTTTTTTGATGATTTACCGATCATTCGCCCATACATTGGAGCCGGCATAAGCTACATGGCGAGCATTCCTGTAGTGGATGCTGGTTTTGCAAAGGGTGTACTATCAAACCAAGAACTGCTGGATGGTTTAACAGGTGGAAATCCTGATGCGGCAGATGACATACGTGATGCGGTTATAAACACATTAAAAGAATCCGATTACAAAGCCGGTATTGGCGGGCACATTATCGCAGGTTTTCGCCTTAAACTACCAATTATTCCAATTGCCGCTTATGCAAACGGTAAATACTATTTTGGCGGCGATGTAGGTCCGTTTACGCAAGGTTTTGTGCTTGAGGTTGGCGGCGGCTTGGCTCTGTAGCAACAAAACGGGATAACACAAAAAAGTAATCAGAAAGACGGTTTATATAAATCATAACGGAATCGCTTATATCAATTCCGTTTTCTTTTGCATGGCATAAAATACGCTCCGCTCTGCGGCAAACGGTGCGGCAAATATGAGCTTCGGCGTTTGTTTCATTTTCGCCCGGAATGGTGAAATCCTTTAATGGTTGCAAAACGGAATTCATTTTGTCTATCTCGTTTTCCAGTTCTTTGATATGAGTTTCGTTTATGTTTGGCATATTGTTCCACTCCTTGCCGCTGGGAGTAGCTATAATAGCTCCTATATCAAAAAGCATTTTTTGAATATTGCCCAGCATTTTAGCCTCGCAAAGAAGTTTTAACCTGCCTATAAAAGCATTTAGCTCGTCCAAGCTTCCATAGCACTCTATGCGTAAATGCGATTTAGAAACTCTTTCGCCACCTATAAGAGCTGTAGTACCTTTATCACCCGTGCGAGTATAGATTTTACTGAGAAGCATATCACCACCATCCTTTTTTTACTATTACGCCTTCAAAGGGCTGCAACATAATTTCGCCTTTTTCAATTTTTGTTCCTTTATGCGTGGAAAAAATTATTTTGGAAGTTTCACCTACATGGCCTACATGTGCCAATGTTTTTTTATTATTGAAATTCAAAACAATTATAATTTCTTCCATATCAACCCTTCTTGAATATATCAGAAGATTTTTCTTTCCTTTATTTATAAAATGAATATCGCCATTTTGCAGAATAAGGTATTCCTTTCTTAAAGCCAGCAATTTTTTATAAATGCTTAAAACAGAATGCTCTTCTTTCTCTTCTGAGTCCACATTTATTTTTGCATAACTTTCGGAAACAGGCAACCAAGGAGTTTGCTCGCTAAACCCGGCATTTTTGCTGCCATTCCATTGCATAGGTGTGCGGCTATGGTCACGACCTTTGAAAAAAGGATAGAGCATTTTTCCATATAAATCCTTAATGTGCTTTTTTTGAATATTTACATTTTCCATTCCTATTTCATCGCCATAATAAATAAAGGGAGTTCCTTTTAATGTTAATAGCAAAATAGCGTGCAGTTTTGCCTTTTCATATCTATTAAAAGTCCAGCCTATACGGTTAAGGCTTCTTCCTATATCATGGTTAGAAAGAAAAAAGCAGGGCCAGCCCATTGCGGGTATTTTTTTGTAAAAGCGATTTATTATTCTGTAATAAGACGATGCTTTCCAAAAGGAAAATACCAGCGAAAAATCAAAAACCAAATGCAGCATATCGGAACCGTTTCCCAAAAAACTTGCGGCTAAATCCGGGTTGCCGGGGGGAGGGGTATAGATTTCTCCCACGCTGGTTTTATTGGGATAGCTATCCAGCACTTTCCTAAAGTCTCTCAGCAATTCATACATTTCCGGTTGGTTGCGATTATGCACTTCGGATTTTTTGAAAATTCCTAATCTGTTATTTTTTAATTCCTTGTCTTTGAACAGCATATTTATAACGTCCAAGCGAAATCCATCAACTCCCATATCAAGCCAGTAGCGTATTATTTCAAACATCGCTTCTTTCACTTCCGGGTTTCGCCAATTCAAATCCGGTTGCTGCCAAAAGAACGAGTGGTAATAATATTCCTTTGTTGCGGCATCATAATGCCACGCCTTTTTGCCAAAGTTGGTTTTCCAGTTATTTGGTGCTTTGCCGTTTTTGGGTGGCTGCCATATATACCAGTTGCGTTTAGGGTTATCCGCAGAAGATTTTGATTCCAAAAACCAAGGGTGCTGGTCTGAGGTATGGTTTAGCACCAAATCCATTATTATGCGAATTCCTCTCTTGTGCGCCTCGCTCATCAAGCACTTAAAATCTTCCATTGTTCCGTATTCTTTGTCAATATTTTTATAATCCGCAATATCATAACCCGCATCTACCATAGGAGAAGAATAAAGCGGAGATAGCCAAATAGCATCAATACCCAAGTTTGCTAAGTAATCCAGTTTCATTATTACGCCGGGAATATCGCCAAAGCCATCCCCGTTGCCGTCTTTGAAGCTTTTGGGGTATATGTGGTATATAACCGCATGTTTCCACCAATCGGGGGAAACACCATAAAGACCTTGATTCATCGCAACACCAACACCAATTAAATTTACACCTTAAACTGCAAAAGCATCTTGTTAAGTTCCTCGGCTATCTCTGTTAAGTTGCTCGCGCTGTGATTTACTTGCTCCGTTCCGTGGGCACTCTCTTTTGCAACCTTGTTCATACTGACAATCTCGCTGCTAACATCGCTTTCACCTTTTGCTACTTCGCCTGCATTTAAGCTTACCTCTTTTGCTCCCTTTGCCACATCGCTTATTGAATCTGCAACACGCTTTACGCTTGTGTTTGCTTGGGTAACATTGCTGGATATTTCATTGCTCGCTTTTGTCTGCTGCTTAATATGATTTGCTATAAGTTCAACCGCCTGATTGATTTTTCCTATTATATCAGAAACATCGTGAATAACCTGAACCGCATCGTTTGTGCCGCTTTGGATGCCTTCTATGCGTTTGGCAATATCATCTGCGTTTTGGGCACTCTGGTTTGCCAGCTCCTTGATTTCTCCTGCTACAACAGCAAAACCCTTGCCCGCCGCACCGGCAGATGCCGCTTCAATAGTAGCGTTCAATGCAAGCAAATTTGTTTTGTCTGCTATTCTTTTTATAATATCGGTAACGCGTCCTATTTCTTCTGCGGCAACTCCGAGTTTATGTATAACCGTTGTGGCATCGGTTGCCTTGTCTGCTGCTGCTACGGCAATGCTGTTTACTTCGTTGGTATTGCCCGCTATTTGGTTTATGCTTGCACTCATCTCCTCTATGGCGCTTGCAACCGTGTTCATGTTTGTGCTCATGTGCTCTGCGGCTTCTGCTACATCGGTGGCATCCGTGCTTACCCGCTCTGCAATTTTTGTCATGGTTCCTATGCTACCGGCCATGTGTTTAATGGTGTTCACCGCTGCATTGCTTCTGGTAAGCGTTTCTTCTGCACCGCCTCCCAATTCCTTGCTAACATTGGAAAGTTCCCCAGCAGATACGGTAATATCTGAACTGCTGCGAATAACCTTGTTCATAAATTTTTGCAAGCCGTCCATTAAATTATTGTATTGCTTTGCCAGTTCGCCCACCTCATCTTTTGCCCTGCTGTCTAGCCGGCAAGTCATATCGCCACTGCTGAGTAGAGTAATAGCGTATTTTATTGTTTTAGTCAATCTATTGGCATAAATAATGGAAACAAAAACCGTAAAGATTAAAATAATTATTCCAACCCAAACAGCCTGCCCTCTCAATGCACCAATAGACTCATTTAAGGATTCCTGCATTTCAAGATTTGCCGCTTCCAATTCTTTTTTTGAAATTGCAATTCCTATAACCCAATCCCAGTCTTGGTAATACATTCCTGCAACGGCAAGTTTGTATTCCTGCCCACGCTCGTCTTTGTAGTCTATTTCTAAGTATCCGGTTGAATCCTTGGGTAACTTTTTGCCGAATTCTATAACTTGCTGCCAATAACGCTCACCCTTAGAATTTGCAAAGTCCAAGACATTTTTGCCCTGATTACTCATGCCCTCTTCCATTGACATTATAAGAAGTCCCTTTTCTACCCCATCTGCTCCAACGGCAAAAACGTATCCGTAGCGCGAATCTCTTATTTCTTCTATAAAATGGCGAGAATCCTTCCCTGTAGCACTTACAAAAAGCATTCCTATTACATTGCCGTTTTCAATAATAGGGTCGTAAATGGCGTTAACCCATTCCCCAAGAACATTGGCACGCCCTCTGTATGTTTTGCCGCTTAGCACAGATTGCATCATAAGGTTGGGGGAGCCATCTGCGGTTTTTGGAGCAATTTTTGTATTGACCTGCCTTTTCCCGTTGCTCACTATGTTTGTAGAAACGCGAATCATTGTGCCGTCTTCTTGTTTGCGGAATATGGTTGAATATACATTGTGAGATTTCATAACCTCGTCAACCACAGGGCTGTGGATATTTGCCTCAAAATTCATTGGCACCCCTGCTACCTTGCCAAAACCCCCGTTTGCCTGAATTCGCTCTTTCATATAAATCAAGGAAACATTGAGCTTTTCGTTTAATAAAACATTGTAAATATTTATGCCGTTATTAGTTGTGCGGGCAATAGTCTTTAGAGCCGCTATGCTTTGCTGTTCCATTTGAATTCCATTTTCATGGACAATTTTTTCCGTATCTTTTTGCGAATAAATTATGGAAAGTATTAAGGCGAAAGTTGTCAGTAACACCCCAGCTATGGAAAGAAGGGCTATTCTAAAGACCATGGAGTAAAAAATTTTCATATCTTACCTATATTATACATATACTCGCCCAAATATAGAATTTTTTTCCGCTAACAATCCATATCCATGCGAATTTCCACTCCTTTGGCAACCTTTGCACCCTTGATGCTATTCCTAATATCCGCCGCCCGTGCCGCTTTAATAGTGATTACCTGCCTGTAAAATTTTTGCACCCTAGAGATAAAAGGCTCTGCCGGGCCTAGAATTAAAAGTTGAGAGTTGAGAGTTGAGAGTTTTTTTGCAAGCATATTTGCCGCTATTTCCAACTTCTTTTTGTCTCTTCCTTGCAGCCTTATCTGTGCAATTTTGCAAAAGGGGGGGTAATGCGCCTCTTGCCGCTCTGTTAATTCCATTTTGGAAAAGCCTAGATAATCATGCTTTATGGCAAACTGCATAATAGGATTTTCCGGGCAAAATGTCTGTATTATAACCTTTGAATTTTCCAAAAACCTGCCAGCCCTTCCGGCAACCTGCGTTAAAAGCTGGAAATACCTCTCGCTGGCACGGAAGTCCGGGATGCCGCTCCCTATATCTGCACACAGCACGCCCACTAGCGAAACTCCGGGAAAATCATGCCCTTTTGCCACCATTTGGGTACCTAAAAGAATATTGCATTCCCTATCTCTGAATTTTTGCAAAAGTTTTTCCGTTGTTCCCAAACCGCTTGTAGTATCAGAATCCAAACGCTGAATTTTTGCATCCGGCAGCCACTCCTTGAGTTCCTCTTCTGCTTTCTCTATACCGCTTCCAAAAAATGCAAAATTCTTTGAACCACACTCGCAATGGGTATCTATGGCAAAACGTTTCCCGCAATAATGGCACACAAGTTTGCCTTGCTGCTTGTGAAAAACAAGCACAACATTGCAATCCGTGCATTGCAAAGGTTTACCGCAAGCCTCGCAAATTCTATTTGTGCTATAGCCCCGGCGGTTCATCAAAATTATCGCCTGATTTCCATCAGAAAGGGTTTGCGAAAGAGCATCCCGCAATACCGGCGAAAGCATCAAATCTTTATCCTGTTTTTTTCTTTCCTCTTTCATATCTGCAATTATAACTTTGGGCAGCGGCAAACCCCCGGGCCTGCTTTTCATTTCCAAAAGTTTCAAATTTCCATTCCTAGCATTTTCATAGCTTTCCATAGAAGGCGTAGCAGAGCCCAAAACCACCAAAGCCCCATATTTATGAGCAATATGAAAAGCCATTTCCCTAACATTATACCTAGGCGCAGGGTCTTGTTGCTTATAAGAGGAATCATGTTCTTCGTCAATAATAATCAATTGCGGTTCAAAAGGAGCAAGAATTGCAGAACGGGTCCCCATTAAGATTGGGGTATCGGGGTTTAGATAGTTGAGCAAGGCAGTCCAGGTTTTTCGTTTTTCTTTTGCGCCTAGTGCGGAGTGCAATATTGAAATTTTGCATTCTAAAAAATCTTCAAATCGTTTTTGGGTTTGCGGAGTTAAATTTATTTCTGGCACAAGAATTAAAGTTTTAAAATTCAAATCCAAAGCCTTGCGGACCAGTTCCAAATAAACCCTTGTTTTGCCGCTACCTGTAACCCCGTGCAAAAGTGCCCCGCGAAATCCGGAGCCTCCTAGCATGGCTGTTAATTGTTCCAAGGCGTTTTGTTGCTCTGGGGTTAGAGGCGGCACAAATATCCCTCCAAATCCGCTGGCCAAAATGCGGTCAAGGCCTCCCCTGCAGAACACATATAATAATTGGCACACCACAAAAGCGTTTCTAAATATCTTTCTGAAAATACATAGCCAGACTCATGCGCTGTTGCAATTTTAACTTCAAATTGCGGAAAATTTTTATGAACATCCAACACAAGCCCAAGCAAAGGCCCTTTACGCCCTTTTAGCGAAATCCAAACAACAGAGCCTTTTTTAACGCCATCATCAACTCCAAAAGACAAGGAATCTAAGACGGTGTTTGGAATGCAAACCTCAGCTATTTGCATTTTTCACTTCTATCAAAAACCTTTCAAGAAGAGATTTACGGCTCATTTTTGTCTCTTTTTTCCTATTTGCGGGAGTGAAAAACGTGTTAGGATTTTCTTCTTTTATGGTCAATTTGAATTGAGTGACTCCGTTTTTCAAAAATTCGGCGTTCAGCACCAAAACAGGGAGGCGATAGAGCCTTTTTATTCCCTCTTGATAACTCAGCCGAATTTCAACAGCATCTTTAACTGTCTCTTCTGAAATATCTTCCGTAACAAAAGTATATAACCCTGCATTGTGAAGCGCAACTGCATATTCCTGCTTCATTTCCATATTAAAATTCCCTTCCCCAAAAAAAGCCAAAGGAGCCTCTGGGTTAGGCTGTGCAAAAGTGGGAGCAGGTGGAGGCTGCGAACAAGATGCAAGGAGCATGAACAAAGCGATAAAAATGATTCTAAATAGCATGTGAATAAATATAGAAAAAGCATCTTCGTTCACCATGTAACAATATACGTGCAGGTTTCCCCGCCATGTGAACGGCATTCCTTTGAGTCATCGTGAGTAACCACTGCGTCATGCTGGAATTTGCGGGCCATAGCCGTGATTATTCCCCGGTCAAATGCACAAGGGTAGGGGTTATGGCTTACACTGATTATCCGGTTTTGCCCGGATTTATCGCGTTCATAGCCATAATGCCCTATTCCCTCGCTCATGGTTCCGGTGTTCATGTTAAAAAGCGCTTTGCCGTTTTTTCGGTGGTTTATGTGATAGGCAACG
>LIUI01000094.1:5192-5781 GCA_001462235.1 Fibrobacteria bacterium GUT307 | reverse complement strand
AATCGCCTTGATTGCGCTGTCAACATCCACAACCCAGGGTGGAAACTGTGCATTCTCCGGTATAGAGAGGCCTATGCTGTAAAGGACGCGGTCCCCCACTTGTTCTGCTATGTTCTTGAACGCCTCTAGCCACGCCGTTTGGGGATACCAGCCGTTCATGTCAACATGCAATTCCTTGTTCACAACAGTCCCAATATTTACTTTGCTAAAATAGCGCCGGGCGAGATTGGTAAAATACCCAAGCCCGGCTACTATGGAATAAACTGTTGGTCCGTTCACCTCAATATCAGGTTCAAAGGCTTTAAATTGCATCGCTATGCCTCCTTCAGCATTGTAAATTCTCCGGTGTTTTATGAATAGAATATAGTAAATCCGCAGCTTCGTCAAAATCGCTATGCAAAAATAATGCATCACGAATTTTTTCAAGAACATCGGCTGTCTCAGATTTCCATTGTTTTTTTTTCAGCCTATCAAGTGCGGCGTAGGCGGCTGTATCATCGTAAGACTGTGATAGTAAAGAGCCTTATATTGCCGCTTGCGGTTGTATCCCGCAGGGTAAGGATTGCTTTTTCCGCATCGCGGCAGAAAA
>LIUI01000094.1:1970-5073 GCA_001462235.1 Fibrobacteria bacterium GUT307 | reverse complement strand
CATCGCGGCAGAAAATCTTAAGCACTTTCGCTCTTGTTTCGTCTGCTGCCTTTGCAGATTGCGTTGTAGTTTCCGGCTTGTATTTTTTCGCTTCCTCTGGGTGCCTGTTGCGGACAAATTTGTTCAATACATCGTCCACCACCAGCACGCTCCCGTATGGCATAGGCTCGCGTGTAATTTGCAGTTTGGCATTTTGCTTCTCGTCTGCGAACGTAAAGTTACGCAGCTTTTGCGCAATTTCCGCACCGATTATAGGGCATTCCACAGCTTTTTGCCTAACCGTTACGGAAAACTTACTGCCCTTGCCGTGTTCCAACATCCTCATCAAGTTGGTGAAAATATGTCAAAAGCTATGCCCTGCCATTCTTTTTCATTGTCATTATAAAAACTTATCGGGTAATTATCATATTCGGCAAGGTAAGCCACCGCTGTGTTTTCACGCAAATAAGCTCGTTCCCGTTCGTTAAAATGCAAGAACAATTTATTCCGTGCATATTCTTTCATTCCTTGTTCATACAAATCCGCTAAATTGCGGATTCCGCCGTTTTTCAAAGCTTTTTGCACAATGCTGATTATTGGCTCAAGTTCCGGCTTTTGTGTGGAAAGGGAAACAGGCTCATAAATCAGCGGGAAAAAATCCTCGCCAATCACATCGCCCATCGCGTCAAAGGAGGCTTCATTAATCATTTCGCCAATAAAGGCATCAATTTCACCGCGTTTCATCATGTTATAGGCACTGTTATAATAGCGGACATAAAATGCCTCGTAAGGAACGGAGGTTTCTTCAAGTTTGGAAATGGCGGCTATTGCAGTGACGCTTCCATCAAGAAAAGCAAGCCTTAAGGGACGCGTTCTGGCAATTTCAGAGAGCGGGCGGCTTTTGGCAATACGGAAATATTTGGTTGAACGCTCGGCTATTGTTGCATCGGTAAATATATATCCAAAATCGTCTCTTCGTTTTTCGGTAGCGGTCAAATCACCTGTGAAATCCGCTCTCAGCACCGGATGCAAATCGTTCCAATCATAAATCTTCGGAACAAATTTTATACCGAATAATTCGGTGAGCCATTCGCATAAAAGGGCAGAATACCCTCTTACCTCGCCGTTTTTATCATAAAAGGCCTCTGTGCTTTGCAACGCACCGAGCGTAAATGAAGCATATTTTTTACGAAGTTCCTCTACGGCTTTAATTTCTTCGGTGCTAATGCCGGGAATATTGTCAATAGAGGTGTAAACTACCGTACCGGCACCGCTTTCTTGTTTACTAATGCACCCCACTAACAAAAGAAGCAAGGCTAAAGATGCCATGACAGCGGATTGAATGGCGAATGTTTTATTGTCATCTATGATGAAAATCTTTTTCATTTTGTCTTTAAAATATAGTACAAAAGTTGATTTTTGCGGGTATCAATGAGGTATCAAAAAGGTATCATTTTTTAATTTTTGTGATACCGTTTTTATTTGGCTCTCGGTTGTGAGCAGAATTTTCTACCTTCCCCCTTATGCCCAAATACATACGCTTTGACTATGCCGCCAAAAAGCTTTTGCGACAGAAAGCTAATTTTGTGGTATTGGAAGGCTTTTTAACCGTATTGCTAAAAACGAATGTTAAAATACACAGAATGCTTGAAAGCGAAGGTAATCAAGAAGACGAGGGTGATAAATTCAATCGCGTGGATATGCTTGCAGAGCTTGGCTCGGGAGAGCTTGCTATAATAGAAATGCAGAACAGCAGAATGGCGAATTATTTCCAGAGAATGCTTTACGGCACATCAAAAGCAATAACCGAATATATAAACATGGGCGATGATTATTCCAAAGTGAAGAAAGTTTATTCCGTAAGCATAGTTTACTTTGGCATTGGTCAAGGCGAAGACTACGCCTACCACGGCAAAACCGAGTTCAGGGGCATGAATAAGCCCAACGACATTCTTCGTTTGAGCAAGAGGCAGCAGGAGCAGTTCAGGCACGAGTTTGCGGGTGATTTGTATCCAGAATATTTTTTGCTTAAGGTAGATGATTTTGACAGCACAGCCCAAAGTTCTCTTGAAGAATGGATAAGTTTTTTGCAAACAGGCGAGATACCGGAAAGTTTCACAGCCCCCGGTTTGCCGGAAGCCCGCGAGCGTTTGAAAGAAGCCGGCATGAGCGATGAAGAACTTCGCCGCTATCGCGGCTACATGGATTATTTGCGCGATGCCCGCAGTGCGTTGAGCACGAGTTATATAGATGGCAAGGCGGATCGCGATAAAGAAATAGCCAAGAATATGAAGACCAAAGGGTTTGATGTTGCTTTGATTTCTGAGATAACTGGGTTGTCGGCTGAGGAAATAGCTGGGTTGTAAATTTCATTTTTGTGATACCATTTCCGCCGCCCCATCAAAATCGCTGTGCAAAAATAGTGCATCACGAATTTTTTCAAGAATCTCGGTAGTTTCCTGTTTCCATTGTTTTTCTTTCAGCCTATCAAGTGCGGCGTAGGCCGCTGTATCATCGTAATTTTCGCAGGCAGTTTTGATTATTTGCAACTGCTCTTTAAGATATGCGGTATCTTCCGTCACATTCGCGTTTGCGGTATTAGTTTCTGCGGGGCTTAATTCTTTTATTAGGGTTTCAAGCGTTTTTATAAAATTTCTAGTATTGGCAGCTATAAAATCCTTGTTGCCGTCAAGGCCTGCTTTTTCAAGCGCCGCCGCGAGCTTTGATTTTTCGGTTTCACCGATATTCGCGAGTGCGGATTTCATGGCGTGAGCTGTGGTTGTAAACAGCTTTATATCGCCGTTTGCGGTTGTCTCACGCAGGGTAAGGATTGCCTTTTCCGCATCGCGGCAGAAAATTTTAAGCATTTTCGCTCTTGTTTCGTCTGCTGCCTTTGCAGATTGCATTGTAGTTTCCGGCTTGTATTTTTTCGCTTCCTCTGGGTGCCTGTTGCGGATAAATTTGTTCAATACATCGTCTAGATGGAGGACATCAATTGGTTTGGGAATAAACCCGTCAAAGCCGCTCCGTGTGAACATTTCGTCGTTGCCAACAAGTGCGTTAGCCGTCAACGCAACAATCACACCTTTATATCCAAGTTCGCGAAGTTTTTCTGTGGTCTCTA
>LIUI01000094.1:1077-1808 GCA_001462235.1 Fibrobacteria bacterium GUT307 | reverse complement strand
CATCATGTGATCCATAAAAATAATATCGTAAATATTGCCGCTTTGCACTTTTTCTATCGCCGCAAAACCGCTGATTGCCGTTTCTATTTTCAGTTTATAGGGTGATAGCAGCCCCTCGGCTACATACAGATTAGTTTCCACATCGTCCACCACCAGCACGCTTCCGTATGGCATAGGCTCACGGGCAATTTGCATTTTGGCATTTTGCTTATCGCCCAGAAATGTGAAGTTACGCAACCTTTGTGCAAGCTCCGGCCCAACGATGGGGCATTCCAGCGTTTTTTGTTTTACTGTTACGGTAAACTTACTGCCTTTGCCATATTCACTTTCTACCTTGATAGTGCCATTCATCATTTCCACAAGTTTTTTTGTTATATTCAGCCCAAGTCCCGTCCCTTCGGTGGTGCGGTTGGCTTCTGCATTGAAACGCGAATACTCAGAAAACAAGCGTTCTTGGTCTTTTGGTTTCATGCCCTGCCCCGTATCTTCTACAACAAATCGCAGTATTACATCTTCACCGCATGGGATATGATCTACCAAAAGTTTTATGCGTCCTTTTTCCGTATATTTGATGGCATTGGAAAGCAGATTATTCAATATTTGTTTTAGTCGCAGTTCATCGCCATAAAGCCGTGACGGTAGATTTTCGTTTACATCTAATACGAACTCAATCTGTTTTGATCCAATACGGACAATGTTAAGCTGTACCGTATCGTTAATGAGACTCGGCA
>LIUI01000094.1:775-920 GCA_001462235.1 Fibrobacteria bacterium GUT307 | reverse complement strand
TATGGGATTAAGTTCCAGTTTACCTGTTTCGATTTTTGACATATCCAATATGTCATTTATAATACCTAGCAGGTTTTTGCCGGAAGCGTAGATTTTTTCCAATGCTGTGGCGTATTCGTCTTGCAATTCCCCTTTTTGCAACTGA
>LIUI01000094.1:0-603 GCA_001462235.1 Fibrobacteria bacterium GUT307 | reverse complement strand
ATGATAGCGTTCATGGGTGTGCGGATTTCGTGAGACATGGTAGCGAGAAAGCTGCTTTTGCTCTTGTTTGCTTCTTCGGCTTCGTTTTTTGCCTGATTAAGGAATGTCATCGCTCTTCGCAGGGATCTGAGGAATCTGAAAATAAACGCATTGAATACTATGAATATAAGCAATATTATTCCAAGCACCACAAAGAAAAATTTGGTCATAGTGGTATTGTAGTCGGCAATGCTGTTTGGCATAATCATTACGGAATACCATCCCAGCAACGGAACCGTACCTATAGCCATATTCCCCAACGAGGTATTCAAAATTTTTGTTTCTTTTGGATTGATATTTTTAGTGATGGCAATTATGTCTGAGCCAATTTCACCCAATTTTTCTTCTATGTTCTTTTTCGCGATGATCAGATCGACATTCTCTGCACCGGTGATTTCCCCGGCAGCATTGAAGAAATACAACTCTACGTTGCCTCTGTAATCTTTATACAGCGCATCAGTAAACGATGAGAGATCAATAGCGGTTCCAACCATTCCGATAGGTTTACGTTTGTCGTCAAAAACCGGTGCATTGACCCAAAGATTGGTAACTTGCAAATCCGGG
>LIUI01000093.1 GCA_001462235.1 Fibrobacteria bacterium GUT307 | reverse complement strand
TCTAAACTCGCAGATAATCTATCAAGCGAATTCGCTATTGCACTTTTAAATTCTTCATCGGTCATAAAAACTCCTCTTAATTCTTTTTCCAATCCTCTATTGTAAATATAATAAAATTTTCGCCCCGCCACGCCCCGGCGCAATTGTCAGAACCCCGATGCCCCCGATGAAAAGGATTAGCCCGATTATGCAGCACGAAATTCTGAAATCCCATAAATCCTAAAAATCGGGGCTATCGGGGTTCTGACAAAAGGACTCCACTTAGTCCTGCAAACAACGAACAGAGAACAAGAAGCCCTTACTGATGCTGAGGTAGCCCGCGAGGTCGCCGCCGTAGACCATGCCCCTGAAGTAGGCGAGGTCGCTACCGTCCTCGCTGGCACTCCACCAGTTGCCGTAGTTGCCAACATCGTAGAAACTGCCACCCGAGCTGCCGTAGCCGCCCGGCAGAGCAGAAAATCCGAACTCGTCTGTGCCATTGTCGGACTTGCCTTGATAATTATCCCAGCCGCTCTTGGATTTTAATTTTTTACCTGCCACTTCTTCACCGCCAACTGCCCTATCCAAAACTTCATACTCGCTTTCGCTTGGCAAATGCCAACCGGAAGGGCAGGCACTCTTAGCCGTTGCCCAATTATACAACCTACCGTATTTTGCACAGTTGGCAGAGTTATTTCCATAACATTTACTGCCGCTCACATCGTAATTCAAATTCTCTGCCATCCAAGTTTGAGTGCCTATTTTAACAACTTTGTATTTCTTGCCGTCTCGCGAATCTGTGAGCACATTGGCATTTGTACTTTCGGAAATAGAAGGATTCGGAGCAGGAGTTGGTGCAGGCACAGCAACCTGAGCTTTGCAAACTCCGTTCACCCATACTTTCCCGCCTGCCTCACAAGCTATCTGCTCCGCAGTTTTGCACTCCTCGCCAACCCACTTTCTCCCTGCCGTGTTTTCGCAGACTATCTGCTCCCTAGACTTGCAATCACCGTTTGTCCAAGTTTTACCCTTGGATTGGCAATCTTCCTTTGCTATCTGCACCAAAGTCTTGCAAGTGCTGTTCTCCCATATATTCCCAGCTGCCTCGCAAGCCTCTTGCGGCGATTTTGTGATTTTTTCAAATATAGCGGGAACTTTTTTCTTTATCATAGACTGCATCTCAGCAAAATTCTTCACAGGCTCGTAAAACTGGTCTATGGTTCCAGCCTCGCTCTGGCCCTTCAAGGTGCCGTATAACTCAAACTTCAGATACAGCTTACCATCCACAGTGGAAACATCGCACCTAGCTCCAAAATTCACCTGAAGTTGCTTAATCAATTGCCCAACGCAAGTGCCTTCATCGCAAGCACTAAAAAATGCCTCATCGCCAAGCACCTCGTTCACCTCATCCTGCTTCATTAAAACAAAACCTGCCGATGGCAGTTTAGCCGCAATAGTTCGCACTTCCTCCATCAAAAGTTCCTTCTGTTTTGGAGTAAGCTTTGTGTCTTGGGTGGCCAGCGAAGGCAGCACAGCTACACTCTGTCTTTGAGCAAAAGCAAAGGAGGCGAGTAGCAAACATAGAAGCACATTATATGATATTGACATTACGTGGGGGAAGATAGAAAAGTGAATGCTTTGCCAATATCTTTTCTGTAATGCGCCCCATTAAATTTAATCTCTTGAACACCCGAATATGCAACATCAAGCGCTGCTTTTAGCGTAGCGCCTTTGCCCACAACGCCAAAAACCCTGCCACCGGCTGTTTGCAACTCGCCGTTTTGAATTTTTGTGCCTGCGTGCAAAACAACCGCGCCCTTTTTCTCTGCCTCGTTTGTTCCGCTAATAGGAACAGAGCTTTTATATTTACCCGGATACCCCTCGCTTGCCATCACTACAACAGCAGCACAGCCCTGCGGCTCTGTTTCTGCAATTTCCTTTAATTTTCCGGCTGATGCTTTGTAAAATAATTCCAATAAATCGCCGGCATAAACTTCTAAAATAACTTGGGTTTCCGGGTCGCCTAGCCTGCAGTTAAATTCTATAACTTTTGGCCCGCTTTTTGTAGCCATTATCCCGATGAATAAAATACCCGCGTATGGATTTCCTTCTTTTTCCATGCCAAATAAAGTTGGTTCAACAATTTCCTTTTTTATGCGGGCAAGCATTTCTTTATTCACCAATGGAACCGGGGAATATGCGCCCATCCCGCCTGTGTTTGGACCTTTGTCACCGTCAAAAATTCTCTTGTGGTCTTGGGCAGGCGCAAGCAAAATGTAATCTTCAGCATTGCACACAGCAAAAATTGAGGCTTCTTCGCCTTCCATAAATTCTTCTATTACAACGGTTTTTCCAGACTCTCCAAATACCGCTTTTTCACCTAGCATTTCTTCTACCGTACTCAAGGCTTCTTCATCGCTCAAGCAAACAACCGCGCCTTTGCCCGCCGCTAAACCGGATGCTTTTACAACTATCGGAGCGGGATGCTCTTTTAAGTAGTTCTTTGCTTTTTGCAAATCCGTGAATGTTTCGTAAGCGGCTGTTGGAATGTTATGACGTTGCATAAACGCTTTGCTAAACGCCTTGCTGCCTTCCAGTTGCGCGGCTGCGGCAGTTGGGCCAAAAATTTGCATTCCCTGTTTTTTGAATTCGTCAACAACGCCTGCAACAAGGGGTATTTCAGGGCCTATAATAGTAAAGTCTGCATTTTCTTTTTTTGCAAGCTCTGCGATTTCCCTTGGGTTGGAAACATCAACGGCAAAACATTTGCCAAGTTTTTCCATACCAGGATTTCCGGGAGCGCAAATCAAATCTCCGCAAAGCGGAGATTTTTTTATTGACAACGCTATGGAATGTTCCCTGCCGCCGCTACCTATCAAGAGTATTTTCATATATCGTCATCGTTTTGAGGTTCGTCAGACGAATCGCTTGACGGTGCTGCAAGAGGGATATTTTCAAATGTCGCTTTCTCAGTATCCGATTCCGCTTCTATATCTTCTACGCTTGGAATTGCCGCTGCATCTTTTACAAAATCACCTTCGGAAAGCGTGATTGCCTTAACTCCCTGCGTAGAACGGCTCGTTTCTCTTATGGAATCCAAATCAATGCGAATCATCTGGCCTTCTTTGGTGGTAATTATCACATCGTAATCAGGCAAAACAGATTCCACAAAAACCACTTCTCCGGTTTTATCGGTGACTTTCATATTTAGCACGCCTTTTCCACCTCTATTTGTAATTCGGTATTCTTCCGGATCGGTGCGTTTTGCAAATCCCTTTTCGGAGATTGCCAAAACCAAGGAATTTTTCTTTACGTCCACCATTCTTATAACACTATCGCTCTCTTTCAAACGAATGCCACGCACTCCTTTTGTGTTGCGCCCCGTGTTGCGGAAAGCATCCGGCGGTATGGTGACTGCCATCCCTTGCCTTGTGGCTATCATCAAATTGTTATCTTCTTGAACCAAAAGAACACTCACAAGCTCATCGCCTTCCGAAAGTTTCATCGCATTGAGGCCAATCTTGCGAACATAACTGAACAATTCCAATTTCATTTTATTTATAATACCGCGCTTTGTGCAGAATGCCAAATAATATCCTTCGGCAAATCTACGGACAGGAACTATTGCAGAAACTCGCTCGCCTTCGGTAAGTCCCAGGAAATTCACTATCGGGATGCCTTTGCCCGTGCGAGAACCTTCTGGGAGTTTGTAAACCTTTATCCAGTGCATCCTGCCCTTGTTGGTGAAGGCCAGCAAATAACTGTGAGTGCTTGCGGTAAAGACCTTTTCTACATGGTCTTCGTCTTTTAAGCCTGTGCCTATAACGCCTTTGCCACCCCTGCCCTGCAACTTGAATGTATCTATGGGCAGCCTGCGAACATAGCCGCGTTTGGAAAGCGTAATTACCTGCTCTTCTTCGGCTATTAAATCTTCATCGTCAAAGTCATCTTCTGCGTCTTCTATTTTTGTGCGGCGGTCATCGCCGTATTTTTCTGCAATTTCTTCTAGCCTTGTTTTTACAATTGCCATTATGCGTTCTTTTTTTGACAGAATATCTTCTAGGTCTGCAATTTTCAGCAAGAGTTCTTGATATTCTTCTTCTAATTTATTTACTTCTATTTTTTTGATACTTCTCAAACGAATTTCTAAAATAGCCTTTACCTGTATTTCGGTGAGCGAATAACGGCTTTGCAAAACCTGGTCCGGGTCGTCTTCAAAACGAATTATACGAACCACTTCGTCTATATTCTCAGGTGCAAGAGCAATTCTAAAGCCTTCTAAAACGTGCGCTCTTTCTTTTGCTTTTTTGAGTTCAAATTCCGTGCGGCGGCGAATCACCTCATGACGATGTTCCACATAATTCGTACACAAATCTCTTAGACTCAAAAGCTTAGGCTGGCGATTTACCAATGCCAAATTATAAATGCTAAAACTCTCTTGCAGCCTTGTGTACTTAAACAAATTATTTTTAACAACTTCCGGCACAGCATCCTTTTTTAGGCCGATCACTATCCGCATTCCTTCACGGTCGCTTTCATCGTTTGCTCTGTTTACGCCTTCTATTTTTCCATCGTTTACAAGTTTGCCTATGGTTTCTAACAATTCCTTTTTGTTTACCATATATGGGATTGATTTTACAATTAACTGCACCCTATCTTTGGAATCTGTTTCTACTTCAATATCTGCACGAACTCGGATTCTGCCGCGCCCTGTAAGGTATGCATCTCTAATTCCGCTACGCCCGCAAATCACGGCTCCCGTTGGGAAATCAGGGCCTTTTACAAAATGCAGCAACTCTTCGCAAGAAATTTCTGGATTATCTATTACAGCTTTTATAGCATCGGTAACTTCTCTTAAATTGTGCGGAGCCATATTGGTAGCCATGCCAACTGCAATACCTATAGAACCGTTTACCAAGAGATTTGGGAAAGCGGAAGGCAGCACCACAGGCTCTTCTAAAGAATCATCAAAATTCGGGCTAAAGTCCACGGTGTCTTTGTCTAAGTCTTCCAGCATGAATTGAGCCAAATTGGTCATTCTTGCTTCCGTATAACGCATTGCTGCAGGAGGGTCTCCGTCCATGCTGCCAAAATTTCCCTGCCCGTCAACAAGGGTGTAGCGGAGTGAAAAGTCTTGAGCCATGCGTACAAGGGTGTCGTAAATTGCGCTGTCTCCGTGGGGGTGGTATTTACCCATTACTTCGCCCACGATGGTTGCGCTTTTGCGGGTGGGCTTTGGAGCCGGAGTTAAGCCAAGTTCGTGCATCCCAAAAAGCACTCTGCGATGAACGGGTTTTAGGCCGTCTCTAACGTCTGGCAGAGCGCGAGACACTATAACGCTCATAGAATAACGCAAGTAGCTTTCTTGCATATCTTTTTCTATCAAAGAGGGGATTTTTGACCCCGGAATCATTTTAGTTACAGACATAAATTTCCTAGATTAGGATAAGTAATATAGAAAAATTTTATCTCCTCTAACCTCTTTGCGCCTGGTTCAATATATTGCTCAAAAGACTTAATCCCTTTCTTCTTGCTCAAAAAACAATATGCGCCTAGGGCTTGCATAATTCGTTGCAAACTCGCTACTAAAAAATTCTCCCAAGCGGCCTCAAAAGATGTGTTTTTCAAAAGCGGATTTGCAGAGTGCCAAAGCGTAAATAATTGCTTAACGCTTTCTGCCGGGAGCATCATATAAGGGTCCCATAAAAGAGAGGCTGCATCATAGTAAATAGAGCCGTTCCTTGCACCTTGAAAGTCCACAAACCCTATTTGAGGCCTAAGCATCACATTTTGCGATTGAAAATCCCGGTGCATCAAAACCTTTGGCTGCTGTGCGGCTTTTTTGGCCAAGTCCTTGAAAAATGCGGTTAAATCTGCGGGAATTTCTTGCATTCCCAAATGTCCCTGCAAATAATTTTCTGCAAAATAAGAAGTTTCCCATAAATAATCGCTTTCGCCAAAAACTCTGTTTGCAAGTTCGTTATCCAATTCAAATGCTTTTTCGCTTGCCTCTTGCCAAGCAATTAGTTTTTCCAAAACAAGCGGGTAATGCAAGAGTGGCTGTTCCGCATCACAAAGGCGAACAGAGCCTAAGTCTTGCATAACAACTCGTTTTTCTACTTTGTCAACTGCATAAATTTCCGGCGTTGGAAGCCCCAAGCCTCCGAATAGTTTTCCATAGCGAACAAAACGCTCAAAATCTTGATCTTCGTTGTGAGATTGCTGTAAGATTAGGGAATGCCCATTAGCTCGCATTCTGTAATATTTTCTTCCCGAGCCTGCTGAACCTGCTACTTCTAATTTAGAGTTGAGAGTTGAAAGTTGAGAGTTTATCGCTTTCATTAATCCTTCTGGGTTGCCTATGTCTAGCCAGTTTCCTTTTGTTACAAAAACAAAGGGAATTTCTCGTTCCCAGAAATCTCTTATATCTTTTTCGCTTTCTTTTATTTTTTCCCACGCTTTTGCAGAATACCAAGATATGCCGGTGAATGTAGCGTTGCTTGAACCTGCGGCTCCGAATTTATTTTTTATGCCGCATAGCAAATTTTCTTTGTCTATGCAAAGGGTGTTTATTTCAGGGTTGTGGATAGCTAGGAGTGCGCAGTTTGCGCCTGAGTTCCTAGCTTTTTCCAAAAAAGTTTCAACATCCAAATCGTGTTCGCAATCTCCGTTTAGCACCAAGAGTTCGCCGCGTTCCCCTTCTTTCCACATTCTATGTATAGGCCCGCCTGTGCCTAAGAGTTCTTCTTCTATCCAAACCTTATTTATGCCGAGTTCTGTTGCGGCATTTTGCACTTGCTCTGCCAAGTGGTGTGCATTTGCGTGTATTTTTTCCGAGCCAAGCTTTTTTGCCAGAACAACCTGCCTTGCCAATGGCGAGTTATCCACAATTGGAATCAGTGGTTTTGCAATTCGCTCAGTGAGAGGGCGGAGCCTTGTCCCTAGACCTGCTGCTAAAATAAGAGTATGAAACACGGGGGGAATATAGGAAAATACCGCCAAGCCCACTGAATATTTCTATATTTATATCCATAATGTCATATACCATCCCAAATATGGTAAAAGAAGCTTGCAGTGCAGGCTTTTTTACGGTACTGGTTTTTACTATTGCTTTGTTGTTTTCCTGTAGCTCGGCTACTTTGCCGAGTTCGTCAAGTATTCCTCTAAGCAGTTCTTCCTCATCGCTTGCCGAAATTTCGAGCAGCAGCAGTTCAAGTTTGCCGTCAGAAACAGCTTTTTGCATACTTCCGGATGGCACTTGTATGTCACCGCAAATTTCTTTAAGTATCTATGATTTATTAGAAGGTACACCTGTTCAATCTTGCCCCGTGAGCAGTTCATCCGTTTTAACACCGAGTTCATCAAGTGTTCCTCTAAGCAGTTCGTCCATTACAACACCGCCGTTAGCGTAAGTATGGCATTGTCAAGTTTCAAGTCTCTATCCCAAGAGCAATCAATAAAGCATAATTGAGAGCGTTTATTTTTTTATTTGACAATGCTCCTATGTATTCCGTGAGTTGCGATTTTCTTATGCTAACAAGCTCATCGCAACGGATTGCTGAAGCATGTTTTAACCCATCCTCTATGCCTAACTCCACTTGCGTGCTTAAACCCTCAAAACTTGTGTATATAGGAGCGCAAATAACCGTCGAATACGTAGAATCTATTGCTATTTGCCTACTTACAACCACATAAACCCTTTGTCTTTTAACATCGTTCTTTGAAGCAAAAGAAACAAGGTAAAGCTCACCCCTCTTCATAAATATCCTGAAATAAAAGATTTTCCTCAGCTTCCCTATTCAGCCGATCGGCATTTGCATTAATAATTTCAAGATCTCGTTTTTCCCTATCCAATGCATTATTGGAAATAATTGGCATGATAATCACTTCCAACTCATCATAGCCAAGAAAAGAATTAGGCAAATGAAACAAATTTTGCACTTGTTTGCTTTTAACAGTCTGTTTTAAACATTCCATGGTGCTAATATAGTAATTTTATTGCAAAATATGGTTTAATTTTAAAGATACTGAAATTGCGGAGTTGAAGAGGAAACTGGAAAAGTATGAAATATAAATCCTAGTAAATTGAAACTTTAACTTTCAATTTACTATGTTACTCACTATGTATAACAGGAAAGAAGAAGAAGCTATCAGGGAATTTATCTCGTTTTTCCCCGTTACAGCCATTTTAGGTCCTAGGCAATGCGGAAAAACGACTCTGGCAAAGAACATTGGCAAAACAATGCCAAATTTCTTGTATTTAGACATGGAAAAAACCTCTGATTTTAAAAAAATCACAGACCCCGAATTATTTTTCAAAAGCAATAAGGGAAAATTAATTATAATAGACGAAATCCAAGTCTGCAAAGAGCTTTTTCCGGCAATTCGTTCTTTTGTGGATAGCGTTGAAGAAAGAACTCCGATTCTGATTTTAGGTTCAGCTTCGCCGGAGCTAATTCGCCAAAGCTCGGAAACCCTAGCTGGCCGCATAGCATTTTGTGAACTTGCACCGCTCAGTTGCATAGAGGCAAAAGATGCTCAATTGAACGATATTTGGTTCAGAGGCGGTTTTCCTGATAGTTTGCTTGCACCGCAACTTAAACTCAGCAATGCGTGGCGTGAATTTTTTATTAAGACGTTTGTGGAACGAGATTTGCCTCAACTGGGCTTAAGGCTTGCACCAATTCAAATAAACAGGCTTTTTTCCCTGCTTGCCCATTCGCATGGAGACTTGCTCAATTCCAGCAAATTGGGCGAAGCTTTGGGCGTTTCGCATACAATGTTCAGACAATATGCAGATTTTTTAGAAAGTGCTTTTTTAATAAGAACTCTGAAACCAAATTTTAGCAATCAGAAAAAACGAATAGTTAAATCACCAAAGGTTTACATAAGAGATTCGGGAATTTTGCATTCAATCTTGGGAATTCGCTCTTTTAACGATTTGCTTGGGCATCCTTCTATTGGTTGTTCGTGGGAAGGTTTTGCTATAGAGCAGATTTTAAGCTCCATTTCAAAGGATTGGTCTCCTTCATTTTACCGCACACAGGCGGGGGCAGAAATAGATTTGATTTTGGAAAGTGGCAAGGAGCGTATTGGCATTGAGTTTAAGGCTAACACGGCTCCAACAGTTTCAGTTGGATTTTGGAATTGCATAAAGGATTTGGAACTGAGCAAAACGTATATTGTTTGTCCTATAGAGGATTCTTATTTGTACAAGGAAAATGTTGTGATTTGCGGGATTAGGGAACTCGCAGAGTTGCTTTCAAAAATCTAAGAAGCTCACTTTTGAAAACTATTTTGAAATAATCCCTATTTTGAAATAATCCCTTGACAAGCCCCAAAAATATTTCTACATTTGTGTTCATGATGTTGTACACCGCCCCCAATACGGCAACCGGAGCTTTAAGTGCAGGCCAAGCCTTGCACCCGTAACCGAAATGCTGCAAATGTCATCAAAACAAGTATATACACATTCAACTTTTCCCCATATTTAAGCCCATTTAGCCCAGAAAATGACAAGAATTTTACAAAGGGATTGCAATTCTGTGAGAAATTAGTTACAAAGATTCATTTTTCATCAAAAATCAACATGGAGGTCTATTATGGCTAGGAATAAGCTGTTTTTTACGGCAGTTTCGGCAGTGTCGGTGACAGATGCTTCTGGTGGAGTTCCAGCGAGAATGGTGGCAATGTCTACCGTATTGACATTGACAGAAAGCTAATGAAGAGGAAGCTGGAAAAATATGAAATCTAAAAACCTACTTAACTTCTAAAAAAGGCATTGGGCCGCTGCCGCCGTGGTATATGGGGAGTTTGCCGTCCCATTTTTCAATGGCTTTAAGGTTTACGTATTCTTTGCCGCCTTGTGCTCTGATTGCCTCTGCTTGAATGCGTATTGCTTCTGCTTCGCCTTTTGCTTGTTCAACCTTTTGCTCCACTTCAACCTTTACCCTTTCAAGGTTGTTCTTTGCGGTTAAGGCTTTTTGCTCGGCAACTTGTTTATCTTCGATAGCTTCGTTAAAGCCGCGGCTAAAATCAAAATTGGTTATTTGAACCCCGCCGGCATCTACCACAATGTTGTAATCCAAAAGCTGCCGTGTTAAGCTCTCCGATATTTCGTTTTTAACCTGCTCACGCATAGACAAAAGCTCTTCTGCGGTGTAACGGGCAACAACGGCTTTAACGGTTTCTTGAATACGGGCTGCTATGATTTTATTTTCAACTTCCAAGCCCACTTTTGCATATAGCTCGTCTAGTTTATCGTGGGAAAGGTGGTAGTTGAGGGTTACCACCGTTGAAACGTTCTGCATATTTTTTGATGCCGCTTGTGCAGGAGCTTCTGCTTTTTGGGTGCGGATATCCACTTTTGAAACGGTTTGCATAATAGGGATTTTGAAATGCAACCCTTCGCTAGTGACTGAGGTTATTTTGCCCCATGTGAAAACAAGGGCTTTTTCTCCAGCCCTTACGGTGTAAAAGGAACCAGAAACCACAATTGAGCCTATAACTATTAAAATTATAGCAAAAGTGAGAAATCTGTACGATTGAGGAACATAGTTTTGATCTGCCATGCTAGGGAATATAGAAATTTCTACATTATCCCGAGGAAATATGAATTCTGTGTTTTTCGCAATAGAAGGGCCAATATGCGTTGGAAAGTCTGCGCTTTTAGATGCTCTTGAAAAGGAGTATGGCAAGCAAACTCTGCATTCCTTTAGGGAAGAGTTGGAGCAAAACCCATTTTTAGATAAATTTTACGACGATAGAAGGAAATTTGCCTTTCAAACGCAAATAGCCTTTATGCTGTCTCGCTACAAACAATGCGAAGACTTGCAAAAAATACTTAAACAACCGGATATGTTTGCCGGGCGTAAGCTTTATGCTACGGACTTTATATTTGAAAAGAACGATATTTTTGCAGAACTCACCATAGAAGATGAGCAGGAATGGAAGCTATACCAAAAAATACGGGATATTCTTCAGGAATCAACAAAAAAATTTATCAAGCCAAATTTTGTGGTATATTTAAGAGCTGGCGAAGATACCTTGTTCCGCAGGGTTCAAGTTAGGCTTAGGCAAACGGATAGAAGCATAACAAAGGACTACCTAAGCAAGCTAATTGCCCTTTACGACCGCTATTTTTTCCACTACAAAGCAAGCCCTGTTTTGATAATAGATGTAAACGATATAGATTTTGTGAATGAGCCATCACCGGTATCTTCCATCATAAGCTCCATAAAAAAAGCCATAGATATTCCGCCTTCGCAAAACACATATATAAAACTGGAGTAACATGATAGACTATTCCGCCGTTCCATCGCCTTGTTATGTGCTAGAAGAGAGCCGCCTTGTATATAACTTGGAAATCCTAAACAAGGTGCAAAAACAGGGAAATGCTAAAGTTATATGTGCATTAAAAGGTTTTAGCTTTTGGAAAACATTCCCGCTTATTTCACATTATTTGAGCGGAGCCACAGCAAGCAGTTTAAACGAACTTCTGCTAGCCAGCCAAAAGATGGGCAAGGAAGTGCACGTGTGCGCCCCTGCCTACCGAGACGACGAAATAGAACTTATCTTAAGCCATGCAAGCCACATTACTTTCAACAGTTTTTCTCAATGGACTCGCTTTAAAAAAAGAACCTTGAAAAAGAAGGTCAGTGCAGGCATAAGAATAAACCCGGAATTTTCAACCGTTGATGTGGATTTATACAACCCCGCAGGGCGTTATAGCCGCCTTGGAGTTACCATAAAAGAATTTAAACCGGAACTTTTAGATGGCATTGAGGGTTTGCATTTTCATGCGCTTTGCGAACAAAACGCAGATGCTCTGGAAACCGTGCTGGAAAAGGTAGAAGCGAATTTTGGGGAATGGATCCCAAAAATGAAATGGATAAATTTTGGTGGCGGGCATCACATAACAAGGGCAGATTACGACATTCAAAAACTCGTAAAAATTTTGAATAAATTTCACAAAAAATACCCGGGCGTTGAGATCATTTTAGAACCTGGCGAGGCGGTAGGTTGGCAAACAGGAGAATTGGTATCGAGCGTTTTGGATATTATGCATAATGAAATAAACATAGCCATTTTAGATGTATCTATATCTGCTCACATGCCGGATTGTTTGGAAATGCCTTACCGCCCCATGGTTTTAAACAGCGATATGGTTTTTATTAAGCCGCATAAATACCGCTTAGCCGGCAATTCCTGCCTTGCTGGGGATGTTGCGGGGGATTATTCCTTTGACAATCCGCTGGAGGTTGGCTCCCGCATTGTATTCTTGGATATGATCCACTACACAATGGTAAAAACAACTTTTTTCAACGGTGTAAAACACCCTTCAATAGGAATTTGGAAAGACAAAAAATTTCATCTGGTTAGGGAATTTGGATACGACGAATTTAGAGATAGGCTTAGCTAGCAAAATGATTTCGTTTTTTCTCAGAACGGTATGCGTGATCTTTATAATTTACGCCGCTATAGTGCTTTACATATATATGCGTAAAGAAAATGTTTTATCTTTTGCAAGGCAAGAAGTTGAAATTAAACAAACAGGAGACACGCTTGTGGTAATAGGTTATAGACTTGGCAGTGTAAGGGCTTTGGAATATGCAGACAGCCTTGCAGCAGAAGGTATTTTAAGCAAGCTGAAACTAGTAGAACCACTCTATGACGAAGAAGAATATTTGCACAAAAGATACGGAATTTTTTACCCAAAATTTTAACTATATTCCAGCAATGCCCATCACAAAAAGCGACTTAATTAACGAGGCTGCAATATTATGCGGAATATCAAGAGATTACGCAAAAATTATCATAGAGCAGTTTTTTGACATTGTAAAAGATGCCATAAAAAATGGTAAATCTTTGGAAATAAGAGGTTTTGGAACATTCTCTCCAAAGACCTGCAACCCAAGGATGGGACGCAATTTGCAAACAGGAGAGCTTATACCCTTAGCTGCCGGCAAAAGCATGAATTTCAAATTTTCGGCAGAAGTCAAAGCTCAAGTAGCAGGCCTTGCCCCCAAGGTTAAAAAAGTTAAGGAAGCTGCCAGTGAACAGGCTCAAGCCCATGAGTTTGCAAAAATAAATTAGCCTTTGAAAAATGTCCGCATCCAATAAAGCCTCTACTCGCAGATAGCGGAGACGGATGCGGAGCCTCTAGCACAAGGTGGTTTTTATCCGGTGCAATTAAGATTTTCTTTTTGCGGGCAAAACTTCCCCAAAGCATGAACACCAAATTATCCTTGTTTTGCGAAAGTCTTTCTATTATTGAATCCGTAAATTTTTCCCAGCCTATGTAAAAATGCGATGCAGGCGAATTTGCTCTAACAGAAAGCGAGGAGTTCAGGAGCAGCACTCCCTGCTTTGCCCATGACTCCAAATTGCCATGAGTAGCGGGTTTAATGCCCAAGTCGCGTTCCAGCTCTTTATAAATATTTAACAGACTTGGGGGGATATCTATTCCAAAGGGAACGGAAAAAGAAAGCCCATGTGCCTGCCCCACCCCATGGTAAGGGTCTTGCCCTAAAATCACAATTTTGGTTTGCGGCACGGGGCATAAATCCATGGCATTGAAAAATAAACTTGCCGGCGGATAAATGGTGTATTGTTTTTTCTCTTGAACTATTTTGCTTTTTATTTCTGCAAACCATGGCGTTTCAAAGAGGTTTGCGAGCAAGTTTAGCCAAGAAGTTTCGAGTTTAACCATACTCAATTCTCAAGTATTATGCACTCCTCTGCGAGCAGAACGGGTATATTTTGCCTTATTGGGTATGCACGTTTTTTGTCTGCTGTTATAAGAACGTTATCTGCCTCTTGCAAAGGCTGTTTGGTTATTGGGCAGCATAGAATTTCTAGCAAATCTTTGGAAATCATGGATGGAATTTAGAAAATAAAAGCCATGTCGCGGCAAAAAATGCATATATTGCAAAAACAGCGAAAATATCAAATTTGCCCAGAGGTTCTCCCCAGCGAAGCCATTTTTTTGGCGGGGCAAAGCCAGCTATTGCTCCCATTATCAAGCCAAAGAAATGCCCAAAAATATCCACCTTGCCGGTTTCATCGCCTATGCCAAGAAATACAGCGAGTAAAAATACCGCAAACCAAGGAACCAAGCGTCTGTACAAATTTTCCCTTTTTAAAACACGGACTTCAAGCGTGGCAAGTGCACCTAAACCTGCGAATACCGTTGTAGAAAAGCCAAGTGAGCGGTAATCCTTCATGATAAATGCTGTTTCCAGATTTGCTAGTGCGGCTGCCAGAATAATAAAAGGAGCTATGCGTGAAAGTGGCATTTTAAAGGATATCAGCGAAAACACAAAAAAGCCCGACAGTAAATTTGAAACTAGGTGGTAGTTGCCGGAATGAAGGGTTTGTGCTGTAAAAAGCCGCCACCATTCCCCTTTCAAAATTCTCCCTGCATCTGCTATTCCAAAATTTTCCATCCCATAATTTGAGAATTGAAATAGGGTGCAAACCGCAGGAATGAGCAAAAACCAGAGCGGCTGTGCGCTTGGCCTTAGAACATGCAAGGCTATGAATTCCTTTTCCCAGTCCGGATTTTCCTGTTTATAAAGGGCTATCTGAGTTTGAGCGGCATAAAGGTCTTGTTCTTTAACAAGAATTTCCCAGGGACCAAATTCGTTGCGCAAAACCACGTGGCTTATATTCTGACTGCTCAAAACAAGGCTAAAATCCCTTATTATACGCAATATACCCTGCTCTAAACAAATTCTATCGTTTTCCATTTCTCTTAGCGGTTAGTGGACGATACAAGACTTGAACTTGTGACCCCTACCATGTCAAGGTAGTGCTCTAACCAACTGAGCTAATCGTCCGGCTCTATAATTAAATATAGCAATTTTACCCGATATTGTCAAGGGTTACAGGCAAAATACGATAACTATCGGCATTCTTTCTACTTCAAAAACCACCCTTTTCACTCCTAAAGCCAAAAAACAATGAAATAAATAAATGGCTATTCATTTTCATTCATTCCATTTTTTGCTATATTTTTGGTCAACTTTTAGTCAACTTTTTCCCAAGGAGCGGCTATGGCAAAGATTTATAAAATCAAGGCTAAAAATAAAAATTACTCAAGGCTTAGGGACACGGCAACCGGCCGTTTGGTTCAGTACTTAGTTGACTTGGAAAAAGCAACTGCAAAGCAATGGCTCACGGCTCACAGTAGCATTATGCAGGCATTAACCCCGGCAGAACGGCAAAGCACAAGCAACTCGCAAATAAAGCAACTTGTGCAAGAATGGCTGAATTCACCAAAAGACCTAAAGGCAGACGCGAGAACTGCCGGGTTGAAAATAAGCCATCTGCTCACAAATGCCGAGGCTAAAATTGATGCCGTGTTTAAAAGTTACCTCTCCGATTTCAGCCGGCCCGGAATAAACTCGGCGACTGCGATAGAAAGGGCAAACCGGCAATGCGGCATGTTGCTGGAATTTCTGGGAGAAAGCAAAATAAAAGAATATTCGAAAATGCAAAGGGAAACTTTTGCCAAATACCCCGAATGGCGGAACTCCCATAAACGCCATTGCACAAAAAATATTGCAAGTGCAAACACCGTAAACCAAGAGCTTAACCGCATGGCTGCAATTATCCGGTTTGGAGTTAAATACCACGACTGGCGGGAACGGTATTTATTGGATGGCATAAGAGTAAAACCTACGCCGCAAAATACTAAATCAATAAGACCATTTTCATTGAATGAAACAAAGATTATATTTGAATGGCTACAGATGCATTCGGGGGCCATAGGCGGCTGGCATTTGCACGATATGATATTGCTTGCTCTTTGCACCGGATTGGAAGCAAAGGCACTGGATAAATTATCAAAAGACTGGTTCAAAATTGACTTAGGTATTTTAAGAGTTTATGATAAATTGATTAGCGGTATTTTGGATGCAAAAACGCAGAACAGAGCGAGAGATATTCCTCTGTGCCCTACAATGCGAAAATTACATGAAAGAGGATATATATTCAAACGCGACAGCAGAGCAAGGCATCCCAGTAAAAAAGGCGGCACGAAGTTCAGGGCTTGGGCAGAAACGCTACTTAAAAAAGCAGAGAAAGATACCGGCATAACGGATATAAACTTGCATCGCTTCCGGCATACTTGTGCCACAATGCGGCTCTCTGCTGGCTGGCAGTTGATTAGAGTTAGCAGGATGTTAGGACATAGCACGGTGAACACCACTGCCAAACACTATGCTGAATACGATTTAAGCGCGAGTATGGAAGGCTTTGAAGGCATGGTTAAGGCTTATGGGGATTTTGTGAAATGGATTGATGAGGATTATTTTTCCCATCTAAATTCCATAAAATGCCCTGCACCCGCATAATCTCCTTCATTTTCGGATTTGTAAGCAGAGCCGCCGCCTATCCTCAATGCACGATACATGATAGTTGCCTTTATGCTGCCTATCTCTCCTGATAAGACGCACATTTGCCGTAGCAGTTCATCGGCTAATTTACGGCTTAGATAATTATCTTCATATCTGCTTTTTGTGTAGGCGAAATCATGGCAAAGCAAAGCTAGATTGTACTTGTTATTGCGTGTGAATTTCGGAATGAGCCAGTCTATTAAATGCGAGCCACTTCGCATATTGGTAGGAAACCCTACTTTCATGGAGTAGCACAATTTACCCTCATTAGTGTAAACTTCCACATACACGGGGTTTGCAAGCCTCCACAAGTCCTGCCCGGCAAACTCGGTTGTTATCTGCGAACCCATAAATCCGTAAACTTTTATCATTTCTTGCCCTCCATGTAGCCTTGGATTTTATTTAGTGCATCGCACATCGGATTTATTCGGTCATACAATTTGTCTATTTTGCTGCACAGGGTTTTTTCCCATTCCTTGTGCATCATTATATGCTTTTCCAACGATTCTTTTTGGTTCAATATTTTTTTGTTTACATCCGCGATAATCAATTTTAATATGAAATAGAGCGTTAGGACTAGGCACCCAGCAACGCCATGGTTTGAAACTATGTTGATAATAAATTCTTCCATCTATTTTATCCTCGCTATCAGGTTCCATGCGCCCAGCGCAAACGGGCAGTTGTGGCAGCAGTGGTATTTGCGGGGCACGTAATCCCATATAGTGCCCATAGCTTCTTTGCAGCAGGACATGAACCTTACCTTGCCATCGTTTGTTATGTGGAACATTTTTGTGAACGGGTGCTGCGTCAATGGGCTTGTTTCATTGTTTACAAATATGGGCTTGTCCTGCTCCGTTTGCTTTAGATGGTCTTCCACCGTTTCAAGAACCAGGTCCTGCGGGAATAGGCATCCTTTGCGTTCATCCATATACGCATCGTCGCTGTCGTGCCTTGCAAGCACCACCACCATGTCCGGATAGCTTGCCCGCCATCCGTTGAGAAATGCCCCGTTTGTTCTCAGTATCACTTTTGCCTGATGCACTTTGAGCCATTGGAGCAATTTCATGAACCCTGGGAACAGCGTAGGCTCGCCGCCTGTGAGTTCCACTGCATCGCCCGGCTGCATCTCTTTTTCAAGGAATGCTATGAAGTCCTCGGCTGTTGCTTTGTCCGGGTATTCGGGGTTGTTAAGCCACGGCTTAACCACGCAGTAAGCGCAGGACTTGTTGCAGGTGTTGGTTATGGATAGGAGGAAATATGTCATTCGCTTTGTCCCTTAAATTTGCCTCCAAGTGCCCCATGTGCTAGAGTATCTGTTTCTTATATAGATGATTGGATTGGCAGCTTCCGTTGTAAATGTTTGCATTAAATGGCTGGTACTATATTTTATTGGCCTTACCTCAAGATATCCAAACGTATTATTTGAGTTTATAAGGAATCCACCGTACCATAGCCCTGGGCTTAAGTATGTATTTGGGTTTATGTTTTGGCTATTGGTTTCAATTGCGTTGCGTGGGTTATCGCCTTCGAGATTAGCTACGCGGATTAGGATAGAGTTAAAATCTGATATGCTAGCATACTCATGCCATCCGGCGGCGGTGAAATTTTGGGATGTGTCGCTTCGGGTAATTGCACAAGAGCATAAGCCGCTGCTGGGGCTTTCGATGCATGACATGTGTGCAATAACATAGCCTTTCAGCTTGTCGGTGCTCAGGCAAACAATGTAAGAACCATAAAACCCCGGCATGATAGGGACATTCTGGTATATTCCCGTCATTTCCGTGAGGAAGTGGACATAGCCGGGGCTCAATGAATGGTCTCCCATCCGCACTTGGGCCACATTGCCTGCGGTGAGCGTATTCTGCTTGTTGATAAAGAGATACGCTATATTGTTTACTATGGTTGTAATGGCTTCTCTGAGTGTTTTTACGCCCGATGTTATTTGCGTGCTGTTTGAGCTTGGCGTTGGAGCAGTCACGCCCACGGGAACGCTTATGTTGCCGCCCGTATCTGTGACGGCGGCGGTGCTGTCGTCGTTGTATGCTACTTGCCGGTTGAGTGCCGCGCCGCCGCCACCACCGCCAAGCAGCGAATTTATCTGCGTTGCCGTTGATGTGGTGGGCGAGGCAGGAACGCTGCCCGATGCGTTTGGCGAAGGCGTGAATGTGCCTGTGCTGCCGCCCACAACCTCAACCAATGCCGCGTAAGTAGAGCCGCCGGCATCACGCCGCGTCCAGAAGTCAAACCTGAAAGCGCTCCCGCTCCCGGTGCCTGAGCCTGCCGTCTGCGTTTCCGTGAACCACATAGAGAAACCGGGAGCAACCTGTCCGATGTAGCTTGCCGCTATCTTGTAAGTTATGAACACGGTGGGAATGCTTATATACACGCTGGCAAGCATTGATGTGTTTGAATTGTTTGAGCGGGAATAAATGTTGAGAACGCCGTTGAAGTTGTTGGAATCATTGTATGTTGCGTCTATGCTCCCCAGGTGCCGCCATTCGGTCGCGCTGTAGTCGCTTATGAACCTGGGCCATTCAGGCTCGCCGCCGCTGCTACCACCACCCGCAGCGGGAAGGGTAACCGTCTTTGTGTTGACCGCCGTCACTCTGCCCTTTGTATCCGTGGCTACTGTATCAATAGCCGTGAAAGTGGCACCCGCCGCCGGGGAAGCTGCGGATGTGCTGTTAGTCCGCGTAACGGTTGCCAAGCTTGGATTCGGATACGTGCCGGCAAGGTCGCCTCCCGCTGGCCCATTGGGGGGGAGGGATGTGGGTATTTCTATGCCGCCGACTATTTGGTTTATCATGCCAAGCACATCCCATTCGCTCAGTCCGTAATGCTCCCATCCTTCCTCTTGAAACGGGCTTTCCGTATCCTCTCTCGTTATTATGTTGAAATACAAATTGAAATCGCATATATTGAAAGCCATTATATAGCCGCTTAGCTCGTCGTCAGCCAAGTTTACCATGTATGTATGCTCAAAGCCGGGCAATGAGGAAATTTCCGAATATTCGCTATTCGTTTCTTGGGAGCTTTCCTCCGAAGACAGAATCTTTCTGAATTCTATATTGCCGGAAGTCAATCTCAGGTGCGAATTGTACATGTCTATTTTTGAATCGTAGCGCATGTATATTTCCGAATTTTGCATGTATATATTTGCGCTTTCTATCATTTCAAGAAAGCCATCGGCATCCATGTATATCCACGCATCTTCGTGCATCTCAAGAGATGCATTATCCAGCACACCTACGCTGTTTGCGTTTTCCGTTTCGTTGGGAAGGTAGTTGGCGGCGGATTTTTCGAAAAGATATGCAATATTATTTACTATGGTTGTAATTGCACTACGAAGCGTTTTAACGCCCGGCGTTATTTGTGTGCTACTTGCACTTGGCGTTGGAGCAGTAACGCCTACGGGAACGCTTATGTTGCCGCCTGCATCTTGCACTGGAGTTGTGATGCTATCGTCATATCCAACTGTGCGGTTAAGAGTAATTCCACCTCCTCCCCCTGGCGAGCTTGGCAAATTATTGATAATCGATTCGAATTCGTCTCGTAGCGCATTTAAATCAGTCAGCTCCGCGTATCCATTGAGAGCGGTTAATATTAGCTGATTCATAAATGTAGCTATATCCGCTGCGCCTATCCTCGCAGTGTTCTGCGAACCCTGCGCTACGGGAAACATTACATTGTTTTGAACCGCATGGCTAAAAGAACCAAAAAATGGAAGGCCCGAAATCTTTACTTTATCCGGCATATTATTACCTCTCTAGTTGAATTTTGTCGTCTTGTTCGGTTGCTATATATTCCAAATTCTCTGTGGCCAAAAATCTTTCCAATGGAATTACAGGAACGTTCCATACTTCCGTCAATGCAATATTCGCAGTATAGTTATCTATATCGTCTGTTATTCCCGTCACTATCCAAGCGGTGCTGGCAAGTTTGGCAGGATAGCCGGGCAAGTCAAGGCTAACAAAACTGCCTAAACCAATATCGGGTGGCAGCCAAGGTTTTATGCAATTTACTTCTGCTTTGCGAAGCGGAACGCATGTCCAATATAAGTAATTGTAAGCCATATATTCTGCGCCTTCTCTATTTCTTATCCATTCATTTTCGATTATTTTAACATTGGCTTTTCCTTCTCTGGAGCTTTTTTCCAGCTGGTTGAATATTCCATCCCATTCAAGGGTGTTGTCAATGGGGTCAGAAAAAATTCCGTTGTGAGAAATTTTATTTTCATCCACCAAAGTTTTATTTTCATATTTGTCGGTTGCTGAATTTTTTCCCCAAGAAATTTCTAATCCGCTATAAACATCCGTGCGTTTGGGCGTTTGCATTTTGAAATTGTAAATATTATTTTCCTCTAAAATGGCTTTTCGCGGAATTGGAATAACCGTTATGTCGTGCCTAGAAATTGATTTGACCAAAAAAGAATCGGAAACGGAATCAAAACGCATAAGCGTTGCAGATGCCTGCGCTAGCGCACCTAGCTTGTCTCTGAAATCAGCAGATTCGTCTCTTATGAGCGAACTGTATTCGATGCTGGGCAATTCGCCATCAGCTTGCACGTTGTATTCTAGCACGGATGCGGCAGTCAGCAGGCTGTTCACAGCAGGAATAACATAATTTCCGGCAGGTGCAGGCGTAACGGCAAAAGATGCCGGCAATCCTTTTGCAAATAGTTTCACGGAGTTAAATAATACTTTTACTTTTCTCCGGATTTGCAAAGAGTAGAAGGCAGCAAAAGGAGGATCGGGATAATCGACAAGGTTATTATAAGTATTATGGTAAGTGTCTAGAAGAATATGCAAATGGGCGACTTTAGAGTTTGCAAAAGTTGGGTGCCCAGAACTCCAATCGGACCAAATAACTCGTATATCTTCGTTAAAATCAGACTTATATATATGATCTTGTGAATAAGTTGGGAGACTGTAGGGATACGGCGAATTGTCTCCAATTTCAAAAGAAAGCCTTATATTGGATGAATTAAGGAGCTCATACAAAAAATTAATTGTGCACTCCTCAACTATAGCCGAACTTGGCAAATCAATTTCGGGAAGATTAAACGAAAACCGTGCGTATTCTAGCGGCGATGATGGGTTTGTGACATAAGTGCCTGCCCGTACGGATAAATAATCATAAATTCTATTGCTATTGGTACTATTATTAAAATTGTTAAGGAAATTTGCGGGAGTTCCGCTTATGGCAGGCTTACCTTTTTGTCTCGGAAAACTCGGCGGGGTTTTACCACCATAAGACATAAAACGACTGTCAGAAACGGCGCCCGTTTCGGTTACACTTATGGGCCTGTCGATTAAAGTAATGTAAAAATACATTGATGATGCCGAGCCGATTCTTCTAAGAGGCGTACCTGTTGGATGATTGCGGCGAGCACTATGATCGCTGCTTCTGCCAAGCATAGGACCGGATAAACCGGCGGCGGCTTGATTGCTCCATGCCTGAACAATTTCTCTGTTAAAAGAATCGGTGCCCGCAGCATAATTTGTAGGTTCTATTTGAGTGGCATCCGGTCTCAGCAAAGATGATGCGTCTAAATTATCGAAGCTAAATATGCCAAGCGGCAGAATTTCACTGTTGGTCTCTAAGGTAACTTCATCGTGAATGAAATCAATTCTTTTATTGTCTGCGGAAACTTTGAAATTCTCAAATTCGCATTCTATATACCTATTGCTTTTTTCGTCATATATAAAAAGCCCATCGAACCGCTGCAAAGGCGTTTGCGATAAAATGATTTGCTCCGCTCCAAGATCGTCCTTGGTAATCTCAACGGGCCAATACAAAGAGCTATCGGCAGATGTATTTCCAAGCACAAGCGGAATAGGATTTTTTGCTATGCTCGGCGAACCTATACGCTCGCTAACATTTATGCTAATTATTCCATTAGAACTTTCAACAGCATTCACCACGCCTATGAAAATTATTTCCTCACTGTCAAACAAACACACTACGCAACCAACAAGATTAAACTCTTTGCCTAACTCCTCATTTTTTGCTTCAAGAAAATAAACCAAATCAATAGTTGAAAAACTTCCATCTTTGGAAGAATACATTGAGTTAATGCTAATAGTCCAATCCGTAAGGCTCTGTATAGGCCTTTCTGGAATATCGCTGATAGATCTATCCAACGCTCCGAATGACTGGATCGGATAATACCCCGGAATATAGTTCGGCTCGTATTTTTTGCTTAAAACAAGTCTGTCTATGTCATTCCCCAAATGGTCAACCCAAGAAGCAGATTGCGGCTTTAGTATCTCAATTTTATGCACTATGCCTCCCTTATGAACATATAGGGAAGCTCAATATCGTAATACATTCCGTTGGAACTGTTTGGCTGGATTATTTCCTTTGTGTTTGCCGGGCCGTTGTAAAATGCGTTTGGAACTGTCGCTCCCTTTCCATAGCCAAAATCATTGTGTGCCGGCGTCATTATGGCAAATGGATTCAAACCCATTTTTACTCTTTGAAGCAAAAACTCTTCGTAAAGCTTAACTGTTGAATAATCAATGCACCGCCAAGAGATTGAAGAATTCACTCTTGTAGGGCCCAAATCAACTGAAAATCTTTCGCCCGTCATTGCGTCCGCGGAGATATGATTAAGCCTTTCCGCATGCGGCCACATTGCGTAGGCATTCGCCGGGATTTCAAGCGAATAGCCATCGCAAATAAGAGAAACGCGCATTACCATCTTTGCTCATTCCATTTGAAAACAGGTTCTATATTTTCTCTCAAAGTTTTTGGAGTCACCATAACCGGGTATAGATTCACATTCACGCTTGATTTTCTGTTGTCGTAGCTGTTTCTTATGCTTTGCGATCCGTTGTTCAGCGCGTCAATTCCCGCTGGTCCCCCGGCATTGCGCACGCCTTTGGTTGTTAGCATTGCTTCCATGCCTTCTTCGTTCACCCGTAAGTATCTATCTCCGCCCGGTATCATGCCGCCTGCAAACATTTTTGTTGATGCTATTTTGCGCACCTGCACAGCGCCGGCTGCGGCTTGCAAGGCGGCTAGAGGGATGTTGAAAGGAAATGGTGTGCTAGACATTGTTTTTAGCACGGCTTGCACTGAATTGATCGTTGCTTCGCCTACCTGCGATGCTTTGAATAGCGCGGAGTATGATTTATAGCCGCTTGTCATTTGCTGTATTGCCTGCATGCTTGCTTCGCCAGAGGCTATTTTGGCATCGCGCAATGCTTCTTCTTGCTGTAATCGCTCTTCGTAGTATCTCCGGTTTTCTTCCTCTTCCTCTTCACGCCTCTCTAATTCCTTATCGGCAAACTCTTGTTTTATGCTATCTATCTGTATATTTCTTTGCCGCTCTAGTTCAAGCAGGCGTACATCTTGATTTATGCGTATTTCAATTTCGTTCTCCGCATACATTGCTTCAAGCTCATGCATCGCTTCAAGTTCTGCTTTTTGTTTTTCGTAGCTGGCCATTGCCTGAGCTATTTTTTGCTCTTCGCCTTCAAGGCTTGCAATGCGCATTTTTTCATCGTGTGCCGCCAGGCTTTCTATCGCCTTTTGTTTTTTGCTCATCAATTCGTCAAATTCCCTTGCTTCATCTTTTATTCGCTGCTCGTTCAACCGTCTGGCTTCCTCTGCTGCTTTTGCCGCCGCCTTGCTTGCTTCTTCCATCTTCTTTTGGTTTTCTCCGTAACTTGCTGTAGCGGCGGCCATAGCTTGTTTTTCTTTCTCGGCGTTCTCTGCCGCTATGCGTGCAGCTTCTTCAGCAGCGGCGTTTTTTCCCTCTATGCTCTTGATTTGAGTTTGCAGGCTTGCTAAGGTTTCGCTCTCGGTGCCGCTCAATTCTTCTTTTTTTGCTTTGTTGTTCAGGGCTATTGCCCTGCCTTTGGCTTCAATGAGCCATAATTCCTCATTGTCAAGATTTAGCTTCTTTTGCACGGAACTTATTTGTTTTGCTATCTCAGCAATTTCTTTCTGCTTTTCTCCGGTGCTTTTTGTGCTTAGATTTATGCTTTCTTTTTTTGCTTGCAAAATTTTTAGATCAGCTTTGTAGCCTTGTTGAAGCTGACCTTCAATGATTTTTTCTTGGTTCGCCATCTCTTTTCTGTCGCCGGCGAATTTAATCCAAGATTTGGAAAGATTTTCTATTGCGCCAATTGCCGCTTTGATAGGGGCCGTGTCTGCTAGGCTTGCCAGCATGGCCATTACCGCCGCTTTGCCCCTGGTCATCGCATCGTTGAGCCTCTGCATTGATTCGGATATGCCCTCTATGTTGCCCGCTGCGTTCGCGCCCTCGCTGACCATTTCTCTGAGCGAGCCGGAGCCGTCCTTGAGCATGGTCACCATTGATGCGCCGCTTTTGCCGAACACATCCATTGCAAGCGATGCCCGTTCTGTTCCTGCCGGCAGTTTTTCAAACGCGTCCGCCATTTCCATCAGAACCTGCTCGGAGTTTTTAAGCGTTCCGTCCGAGTTCTTCACCGCAATCCCCATTTTGGCAAATGTATCTGCCGCTGCTTTGTTGCCGCTGCCTGCTTTGGATATGGTTTGGCTGAGCTTGGCCATATTCTTGTCCATTTGCTCGGCGCCCACGCTGCTCAGCTCTGCCGCGTGCCTAAGCCCGATAATGCTCTCAGATGCCACGCCTATATTATCTGACAATTTAGCGGCGGAATCGTAGCTTTGGATCATTTCCTTGGCAAAATCTTTGATAGCCGCGGCTGCATTCGCCATTGCCATTGCACCCAATCCAGCAATGCTGGCGTCAAGTTTTCCCATTCCTGCCTGAATGACATTTACATTTTTATTTAATGTTGCAAAATAGTTGTTTGTAGTATTTATGCGGCTATCCAGCTTCACAAAATTTTGCTGCAAAATATTGACATTCTCGCCAACTTTCTTTATAGCAACAGAACCATTGTCCTTAACGGTAAGGTTATATTCAAGAGCCATAACCCCCCCTTGAATATGCTTGTTTTTTTACTTTGTAAGGAAATGCCTTGCTATAAGTATTGCGTCCTCGTCTATCCCTCTTCCCCTCATTTCTTTTTCCAGCTTTTTGAACTTCTGCTTTTTGAAATAGTTGCTCAGCATATTGAGAATCAATAGCATGGGTATAGCAACTAGAAGAGATGTTTCGATGAGCATTTTCATTACCTCTACTTATAATATAAATTATTTTTTGGGAAATAGATCGGACAAAAGCATATAGGCTAAATTTTGCGTTGTTTTTGTGCTGTAGGGGGTTTCTATGTCTATCCATGACAGGGCTTGCAGAGTAGGGAAACCGTGCGTGTCTAAAGGGGATATGGCTATTGCCCTGCGAACCAAGTCCGCAAACCGGAACAGCTCCCCGTCCAGGAAATGCCTGGGATCGCCACGCACATCTGCCGCCGTGGCGGCCTCGTGCATCAAGCTCTTGCAGTTCCCGGACAAATCGCATTCGCAGTTACCACAGTTGTTGGCTCTGCACGGCTGGCACAGTTCCGGCATCCACCACTTCTCCAGAAGAAGCCACTTCTTCAATTTTTTTTTCCGCCGGCTCGCAGTGTGCCTCAAACCAGGGAGAAAATTTTGCATCCGCTTCCTTCAATTTTTGAATCAACTCCGCTTTGGAGCGTAAATCGAACTGCTTGATATCGTGCGCTTTGCCATCTTGCTGAACGCCGCTAAAATCTTCCAAAAGCCAGGCGGCATGGTAATCGTCCCTGTGCATGGCGTAGTTCGTCCACAGGCTGCTTTGGTTGTTGAAATTGCCCTCATGGCCTACATATATATCCAGCTCTTCACTGTCTTTTTCCGTGCAATGCCTAAACTTAAATTCCGCGCCCGTTGCCTCGCTATTGTAGATGGCTAAAGTTGGTTTCTTGAATAAAAACATACGGCCTCCTTTTAATTCTGCTCCGTGACTTCCATGTCGCGCATAGGGTTTCTGTTTTCCCGGCTGGTCACCATCACGCCTGCCACGCTTGCCTGCGGCCAGGCATAGCCGAATGAACTGGAAAGGGCCTGCAGTTCCTGTTCAGAGTTGGGCCACGATGCCTCAAGAGTCATCTGTATGGAGCCTGCGCCGTCAAAATTAGGCGTTGCCTGCGTTATCTGCATCCTTGGCAAAAGGAGCTCAAACTTGTAATTGCCTCTTGCCGCATATACGCGGCAATTCAAAATAGTCTCGTTGTTCTGCCAATCCTCGTAAAGGGTTTTGTCGTGCAGATAAACGGTTATGTCAAGGGTTATCGCGCTTTTGCCGCTCGGCAATGGCTCCGCTCTTGAAAGCCCGTTGTTGCTGGTTCCTGTGGGCGTGTTATCGTCCGATAGGCCATTGCTGGCCTTGAAAGAAAATTCCGTGATTGAATGCGTTTGCGGATTTTCGCCTTCCGGATATAAATCGCATTTGAAATCCGAGAGCTGGTACCATTTGTCGAAATCTGCCCCAAAGCTCCAAGCGGCAGTGCTCTCTTTGCTGGGTTCCCTGTCTATGCGATCGGCCGGCCCGCTCGCTGTGAGCTGCAACGGGCTTTTGGCGGAACAGGCAATCTCAAAATCTTTGACCGCAACATTGCGGGCGTGCTGCGCGTATGGGCCTAATTTCTGGCTGACGCACAGATATAAATTCGCAATATCTGTTGCGCTGAAAGAAGTGCCTGCATCATCTATTTCTTCTGTCGTATAGAGCCTTTGGTTTTTTCCCTGAGGCGGTATGACAAAGAAATGGCGGTAATAGCCGGGGTTCTGGGCATCTGGCGTTGGCCCCGCTACAGATGCGTAGCCAAGCCCTGCCAAGAGAATTCTTTCAATGCCCTGCACGTAGCCCTTCACATTGAGCGAGGCTACCGTTGGCAGCTCTGCCGTTTTGCGTTTGTTGCCGTTGAACTGGGTGCCGTTCATGGCGGCATCGGTGTAATACTCCGCTCCTTTTTGGAACTCGGCGTTTGCCTCTGCGGGCAATTTGTCGCCTGCGCCCGGCCAGTTGCTGGCTTCGCCTCCGTAAATGTCGGCTTCGGTTGTTTGCAGCTGCTTTTCAAAGCGGACTGCGTGCTGAATTGCAAAATCCTGTGTTGCTGTGTTCTCAAGCATTGTTTACCTCTATTTGGTTGAGAGTGAATCTAGCCGTTGCTACTGCTCTGCAGCTGCTTCCGGGTTTTGAATTTGTCAATTGCGGCGCTGTTGCTTCTATGTGCACCTGGCCGTTAAAGTAGAGAGGCGTCAAGGCTTCGCCGCTTCTCTGCCTATCCAAAATTTTGTCTATTACCTGGTATATGCATTGCCGGCCCCTATCAATCCCTTTTGCCCTGCCCTCTTCCGGGGATATTTCATAGAAAATCGAAAAATCAATATCCAGCGAGCTTTCAAAGCGGTCGTTTGCCACAAGCTCCAGCGATGAGGATGCTATGTAAAGCTCAACGTATGGCAGTTTATCGGAAGAAATTTCCAAATGGTTCTGCAGGAGCATGTCCTGCGCAAAAATATTATCTTCGTTGGACAAATCAATGTGCGGGCCGTCTATTGAAAGGATGGCGGCTTTGAGTTCGTCCGTCGCATTGGCTTCGAAGCTCATGACACGCTCCTTGTTTTTTTGTCAAGATTTGTTTTAAGTATTTTCGCAACAAATCTTGAGACTTTCGCCGCGCCGGTTTCAATTGGCCTTCTCCTGCCTCTCTCTGTCTGTGTTGCTATGACGCTTCCATTTTCGTCCATCACGTCCACTTTGCTTCTTGAAAGCTTTGAATCGCCCCCTCTGAGAGCGCCCTCCGCTTTGCCGGTGAATTTTAAAACGGCATAAGTCTTATCTCCATTCACAACAACCTTCGCTTCGCCCTCGCCTCTTGTCCTGAGCGTGTCCCCGCTCCAGCTGCCTGCGGGCGTGAACGCTTTTGCCAGGTCGCCGTGGCGGCTAACGAATCTCGTCTGATTGAACACTCTGCGAGGCTTGGCGTTTTTGCCGCTAGGCCTCGTGTATCTGTTCATTTCGCCCGTTTCGAGAAAGAGCGCCCATTTTCCGGAGCCTTTCTTTTTGGGGTACAATTTAGTTGCGCCGTAAATTATTGAATCGGCGCGGGCATGCTGGAGTATTTGCAGAGCGCTCAATTTGAGCGTTTCGGATATAGAACCCTGAACCGCTTTGAGAGCGTCCGCAAATGGCTGTTTCCAGTTGCCCTTTAATGGCATATTAGGAACCGCCCCCGGCAACGGTTGTGGTGAGCCGCAGTATGCCTTTTTTGTCAAGAACCGCAATGCCGTAGAGGATTTCCACAGTGCCAACATACGCCCTTGTTTCTTTGGAATAATCCACGCTAAAGGTGAGCGGTATCCCGGTGACCGGATCTGTCGCAATTTCCACATCGCCATCAAACTGCGGAACCTGCCTGACGGCAGATGTGGCAAGCGCAATGCCGGACATATTCGTTGCTATGCCTATAAGATGCGTTCCTACCGTTGTTTGCGTCTGTATTGCCGATGTGCGTATCACATTGGCAAAGCCGGCCAGCCCCGGAATAGTGCCGTTGCGCAAAACCTCGTTGTTTGTGGGCGTAGCATAAATGCCTGTGAGGCTGTCGCGCAGGCTGTCAAAAACATCAATGTTAAGAACCAGATTGCGCTCGCTCCCAATGCCTACAAGCTTGGCAAGCTCCGTTTCCGCTTTGCTGACATTGCTCTTGTTGAACGTGCTGGGAGCGGCTATGCTCAATGCCGTTGGGAAATTGCCCTGCGTTATTTTCGCAAACACATCGCCAATCACTCTGCTTGCCACTTTGCTCACGTATGGTTTGTAAAGCGCGCTCAGACTGGCTGGAGTGAGTTTCTCGAAAGTGCTCGGCGGTATTTTGAATGTCAACTTAGCATGGGTGTCAAGAGTGACGGGCTTCCAAGCGTGGTCGCCGCCGTTGTCGGTCATGTAGTTGTTGTCCTCTGCGTCAAAATCCTCCGCATCTGGTGCCGCGCCCGCAACGAACACCTGGGTGGAATCCCCTTTGCTCATTCCGGTTGTTTCCGCTTTCAGCGAAAATGATTTTGCCGCCAGCAATACATCGCTGACATTGCTCACTGCTTGGTCGGCAACTAGTTTAAGATCGCCGCCTGTGAATGTTGTAGCCATTTATGTAGCCTCCTTTTTTTGGTTATTTGAAATTGCGTCTATCTCCGCCTTGTGCGCAGCGTAAAAACTTTGCCGCTGCGCCGGGTTTTCAATGCTCTTGTATTGCTCGTAAACATTGGGTTCGCCCTGGCTTGCCGTCGGCGGCATCTGGGGTGCCGCTGCCTGGAATTTTTGGAGCAAAGCGGCAACTACTTCCTCTTTGCTTATTTCCGGCTTCTGCGGTTCTGCCGCCTTTGCCTCCAATGCCGCAAGCTGCGCTTTAAGCTCGGCGTTCTTTGCTCGCAGGTCTGCGTTCAAAGCCGCGGCGGCCTCAAGTTCATTTTTGCCGGCGGCAAGAAGCTCCATGCCAAGCCGTTCCTGCCCATCGGCCGCCATTGCCGTAATGGACTGGATGCGGGACAATAAAGCCGCTTCGTTCCCAGAGTTGCCCGGGGGCGTTTCTGGGGTGGGGGGTGCCTGCAATGCGGCGGGATTTGCCGCAGATACATGCACTTGTTTTTTATTGAACAGTTGTAACATTATGATCCTCCAAGGGTTAATGATAAAATCAAATCTTCTACTCTGTCAAAAAGTCCATCGGTAAAATTTGCCGCAAACGCATCCCGCCCGTCAAAACATTGTCCTTGCAGGTGCTGAGTGTCTATGTCTCGGTGCTTTTGAACGTGCTCAATGAACTGCTTATGGCAAAGCTCAACCTCTTCCTGCATCGCCTTCATTTCTTGCTCGTCCAGTTGCCCGTCAAGAGCGCGGGCTTTGCGATCGCCGGAGCGTATCACCAAATGCTCTATGCCTGCTTTTTTATAATATTCCTGATAGTCGTAAACATCAATATATACGCCCACGCTTCCAACCGTGGAGCTTGGCGAGGCGTAAATCCCATCGCAGCCGGCGGCAATCCAGTATGCCGCGCTGGCAAGCATAACGTCGGTATAGGCATATATGGCTTTCTTGGCCGCAATGCTTTCTATGAGCCGCGCCGTTTCCTCCACCTTGAATGCATAGCCGCCCCCGCTTCTTATGTGCAAAACGATGGCATCGCATTCGGATGCTGCCGCCGTCAGCAAATCGGTCTCAAGCCAGTCAAGGCTCCAAGGGGTTACATTTTCGAAAAACTCCACATAGCCAACATTTATTTCGGGCTTGAATATCATTCTTCGTCCTCCTCTTTTTCATCATCATCATCGTCATCATCGTCATCATCGTCATCATCACCGGATTTTTTTCCGGGCCGTACCCAAGCATAGCCAAGTATTTTTTCCCAAAGCGCTTCATCCTCTTTCTTTTGCATCAGATGATCTTCAAAGTCATCGCCGCGCTCGCCCACTATGTCGCTCAGGTTGAGCGTTCCGGCCCTGAGCATCATCTCATGGGCTTTTGCGGTTTTGACAGGATCGGGATCGGGCTTGGCCGGGCCTTTCCAGTCGCATTCCCACATTTCCGGAGTTGGGAGCACGCCCTTGCAAAGCCAGTATTCAATGACAACCCATTTGTAAATTTCGTTGAACAGCCGCATCACAGGCCCGTAGTTCCATTGCTCTATTTTCCGGAACAGAGTGTCGAAAAGCAATTTGCAAGTCGAGAAATTAAGCCCTTTAAAATTCTTGGAAAGAATATTGTAGGGTATGCCGAGCGATCCGCTTATAATCTTAATTTGCTCTTCTATCATTGCAACTACTTCAAAATTGCCGTCATTGCTGATTGTGTGCGGCTCGGTCCCCGGGGGAACAATAGGCACATCGCCCGAATCCATTTCGGATAGATTTATTTTCGGTATTCCGTAATTCTCCGCTCCACCGCTATTGCCGCCATTGCCGCCGCTCTCATCGCTCAATTCTCCGGTCTCGCTGTCCACCATTTTTATTTCCCCGCCCATGCCGCCCACGGTTTCCAGAGTAGGGGCTTCCAGCACAATGCCAAAGAATGTTTTTTTGAATGCGTCCTTTACGCAGGCTTTGTCCAAATCGTCCAGTATGTCAATGTTGTCCAAGCTGCTCAAAAGCATAGGGAAACTGCGAACCTGCCCGGGAAATGTGGAGCACGGGCGGCGGACAAGCATGCTAACGAACCTTCCTGTTTTTTGGTCATAGCGCGGCAAAAACTCGTAATCATTGTCGCTGAGGCCATCCGTTCCCGCTTTGCGCACATAATAGCCGATCTCTATGTCGTTCTTGTCCAAGGCAACGCCTAGTATTACCTTGATTCCGTTCACAAGGCCTTTGTCCTTGTATTTGGGCGGCGTTTCGATGCTATGCGGATCTATTATCTTAACCCTCGCCGAAACCGTTCCGGGAAGCGCAAACGGATCGCTCCCCAGAACGACTAGGCAGTCTGCCCACGTCAGAATCCCGACTATTTCGGAGTTCAGTTCCCCGAATGACTGGCCGGATTGCAAGCCCGCGCATTTAGCCCACTCTTTGAACGCCCGCTTGGATTCTTGGTTTCCTTTGACCGGCGTTAGATTGCCGCAAAAAGTTTCCATCGTGTCTTTGAGCGCAACGGCCATAGGATTGCTGCGAACCATCGCTTTGGAGATATCAAGCATTTGGCGGTGGCTGCTGTTTTTCAGCAGATACTCGTTTTCTCTAACGCGCCCGTCGGCAGCTTTTTTAGAGCCGGTGAATCTGGCGAGTGTTTTGTAAACCTTGCTCATAAGTTTACGAACCTCAGAGGCCTGTACAAATATTTCTTGTTATTTTCCATTTCTTCTTTCGGGATTAAATTATACTCAAGCTCATGCAAAAAATTTGATATGTCCGTAAGGCCGTAATGATCAATTATAGAATTGGATTTGTCCGTTACGGTTTTCACCAAAAACACATCTTCTTTCCTGCTTGCCAAAGCCTTCAGTATCTTTTGCCTTATGCTCTTGTATGAACCGGTCATAACAACGTCGTTGCCATTGCTGCTTGTCAGAGTCACGGAGTTTACCAGAGCCATAATACAAATTTAACTTTTTAAAATCAAAAATGAAGGGGTGTTTTGAAAATAGTTTGGCAAAGCGAACCAAAAGCGGCTTTTGAGTCTCTGCTGGTTCGCTTTTGTTTTCACTTTTTTTTATAGAAAATTCAAAACATCTCAGGCGGCAGATAATAACCGTCTTTTGGAGCCGGTCTGTAGTCCCGGAACAGAAAATATTCGCCTTTGTATTCAAGCGATATTTTGCCGGTGCGGCCGTTTCTGTTCTTGGCAATTTTAAGCTGCACCGCATCCTCTTCATTGGGCTTCTTGACTATGAACCACACATGGTCTGCGTCCTGCTCTATGTTCCCGCTGTCCCTCAGATGATGCAGCTCCGGCTCCTGCTTTTCTTTGAAAGTTTCCCTGTTCAGTTGGGAAAGGCAAAGGACGGGAACTTCAAGTTTTATCGCCATCAGCTTAATCGCGCGGCATATATTGCCAACGCCCACGGTCCGGTTCTCAGCTTTGTCGAGCCTTATCAATTGCAAATAATCTATGACCACGAGATCCAATCCGCTCTCGAATTTTTTCTGCTGGCATCGGCCTTGTATTTCTGCGATATTTATGTCATGCTCTTTGTTGATGCACAAATTGGCGTTGTACAATTCGGCGAGAGAGCTTTGGACTTTGCCTCCCACCGAGCCGATGTCCATTTTTTTAATGGCTCTTGAATCTATCATGGCTTTGGAGCACACCTGCCTCATGACTATATCCTCTATTTTCATCTCGGAATTGAAAAGAAGCACCTGCTTTCCCGTAAGAGCCGCATTGGTGGCTATATTGATAGCCAATGCCGATTTGCCCATGCCCGTGGATGCGGCGAGCACTATCAGCTGTCCTTTTTCCATTTCCACTATTATATTATCCAAATCCGAGAAGCCGGTGGGAACACCTTTTGAACTTTTATCGGCCCAGCTTGCCAGCGCCATGTCTATGGCTTCCGATTCTTTTATATAACCGCTTTTTCTGATTTGCTTCTGGAGCGTTGAATAATTTTCGTCAATTTCTTCAATTATGCTGCCGGGTTCCTCCCCTTCGCAGTTAATCATGCTCAGCGAATGGGACAGAAATTTATGAATCTTTCTCAGCCTTGAACTGTCCTTTATCAAGGAACCGTAGAAATCCGCTCCGGTGCTTGGCGCGCGTTCGCTGATTTCGAAAAGATATTCGCTTTCTTGCACATAACTTTCGTTTCTTTCCTGGAAATGGGCATGCAATTTATACACATCGAATTCAATGCCTTTTGTGGCAAATTCGAGCATGGCCGAATATATTTTTGAATGCTTTTCCCAGAAAAAGTCAGAAGCCTCTATTGAATCCATCACATTGTATATGGATTTGAAATTTTGCATAAGGCACCCGAGGAAAAGTCTTTCCGTTTCCACAATGTCCTCAAATTTTCTTTCTTTCGTTTTTTCTTTCACTGAATGCTCCTTTTAAAAGATGCAACCGCAGGCTTAACCGACTGCGCTTTGGTTTTTGCATATTCCATTCTGTGCAGGTTCTTGACTTTTCCCATGAGGATGGCGTTCAGCAAGGCGTCTCGCAAATGGTCCGGCCGGCTGCCAACTTTGCCCCAGCGCATCACGCTTCTACCGCTCACCTTCGTTTCTATTTGCTGCTGGTTTCTTATATGGTCAAAAAGCATGTCGGGAGCATCTGCGGCAAATTGGATGGAATGCCTTTTGCCCGGCTCTGTTCTCAGCGATGTATGAAGCGAATCCTGCAGCATGTGCGTGTTGAACACCGCCAAGCGCAAGCCTCTGTATTTATTCCGATATTTGTTTCTGGGATCCGCTTCCGAAAATTCGCAAAGCACATTCTGCCTGCCATAGCCCTTGGACGGAAACCAGCCTTCATTAAGCCGGCAAAATTCGTAAACGGCTTCCGTATCGTTCCCATCCCCTGAATCCAAGAAACCACCGTAAAACCTCAGTTTATGGCCGTTTTTGCTCTTGTATAAATCAGGGCTGCACATTGCCATCGCCTGTTTCATGGCTCGCGAAAGGCTCTCAAAATCCTGCCCGCGCTCTATTTTTTCGGAGCGCAGGACAAATTTTTTATCCTGCACGCCCCACCCAAGAAGAGCGAACCAGATTTCATTCTGCCCCACATCAACCCCGGCGGTCATGCAAATGACATCTTCCGGAACTTCATTCCGCTCGCACGACCACTCACCCTTCAATTTTGAATAATCTATTTCCCCGCCGCTGCGCGTCTCGCCTTTAACGGGCTTGGCAAGCCATGAGTTGTTGAAATCGTCAACTGCCGCCTGATCGTATTGAGAACGGACATATTCAGCAACCGTTTCGCTGAAATTTTTTCTTGGAGTCAAAAAAATCGGCAAACGGAATCCGCATTCCGCAACCGACAAGTCAGGATCCAAGCTTATCCACCGCTTTCTGCCAGTGACTATCTCGCCGTGCATGTCATCGGTTATTTGCCCTCCGCACAAAGGGCATTCAACATACGCACATCTGAAATCTTCTATATCGTTTGCGTTAAGCTTGGAATCCCATCTGAAATGGCGGTAAAAATCCGGAACAAACCAGCCATCGCAATGCGTGCACTGTATTTCTTCCACAAACCGCTTGGAACGCTCGTAGGCATCGTAGGTGTATCCTATTCCCGTCTTTTTGGGCGTGCAGGCGATTATTGTGAGGCGGCGGGGGCTTGTCTGCATACGCTTCTCGGCCAGCTTCACGGGATGGTAATCCTTGCTTTGTGTTAATGTGAACTCGTCCAGCTCATCCATTATTACCCAGCTTGTGCCCGTCTGCTCTGCAAGCGTTCCGGGCGAGCTGGCAAGGCCCGTGGAAAAGAAGCTTCCGTTTTTGAAATGAAAGATGGTTTTGTCCTCAACGTATTTGAAATCCACCTTAGAACTCTTCAGCAACGGCTCCAAGCGCGTGCTGCAAACTTTCTTTAGGAGTCTGTCGGTTGGCAGAACATAAAGCCCTCTGCGCTGCCTGTATCCGGTCAAATAACCTGCTATGCTCGCTATCGTGTCCGTTTTGCCGCTTTGGGCCGCAAAGCAAAGAACTATCCTTCTGCAGTCCGGATTGTCCACAAGCTTCAGAATCTGCTTCATGTGCGGGAAAATTTCAAAATCCATCTTTCTGCTGCCTTTGTAGCCGTTCCCAGGGGGCAGGGTTATGTTTTCTTCTATCCATGTTTTCAAATCCACAGGGTTGCTCCTGCGCAGCATATCGATGGCAAGCGAGCAAAGCTCCTTGTGGAAAATGCCCCTTTCAATTCCGATATCATCCGTTTTAGCCATCTTCTCAAACTGATGCCGCCTGTATGCGGCCACAACCTCTTTGTCCTTTTGCCTGCGGGTGGCAATATAATGGGTATTGCACAAGCCGGCGGCATGAACGGGCTTCTGGCAGCCTTTCGCAGAGCATTTGGCAAAATCATCCATTATCAGTTTCCTTTGCTTGCAGATAGTTTTCCAATGTGTTCTGCGCGTTTTCTACGCAGCTATTGTAGCCAAGTTCCAACGCCTCTCTGATTTGGCCGGCCGTTTTGCCAACCAATTCAATGGGCTTTGTCTCAATGATGGAATTAAAAGAGGAAAGTATCGCATTCACTATGCTGGCAAGTTCTTCTTTTGCTTCGCTCTTGTAAACAAGCAGGCCGGCTTTGATGTCATTCTCCATTTTTGCTTTCCGGAATTTTTCCGCAGCTAGCTTGCCATCGTAGAATTCCTTTTCTGCGGAATCCTTTTCGCTGTTATTCTCAAATGGCAAATCATCCTCTTCGCCAAAGAGATTCAATTGCTTCTTATTTTCTTTTTCCTCTTCCATTTTCTTTTCCCTTTCCTCGCTACTGAAATGTGACCCCCGAAATTTTGTCCCATTTCTGATTTTGTGGGGCATCGGCGGCACCCCAAACGAGCCCCCGCCCCGCCACAGAACCTAAGACTCACCAATCCCCATAGCCCGTTTCCTAGCACTCTCAAGCCGCTCGTCAGGGCATGGCTCGCATCCAATTCGTCTAGCGAGATCTTCTTCGCCGTACGAGAAGATAGCCTTTTCAATAATATGATCAATCACCAAAGCTTTCACAAGCAATTCATAGTCGTTAGCTTCCTTTATCGACGCCTTGTCTTTGCCTAAATATTGTATAAGAAAATCATCTGTAGAATACTCCTCATAGTCCTCATCAGTAAAATCTGCGTGGAAAAACGTTGCCAAATCATCTATCGAAAAGCCTTTGGCAATCTTCTGTTCTATATAGTAGTGAGCTTTTTCCTTCTCAACCGCGCTTTCTATCTTAGAATTTAATTCTATGTCCCTGCGCTTTTCGGCGGTTAGTTCGTATTCATCTTTATTTTCACCTTCTTCCTCCGGCTCGCGCTTAAGCTCCGCAATCTCTTCCTTTGCCTCAAAGCACGGAGCGTAAGGACATTGTCCATCTTTAATAAACTACCTCGCAGCAGAGA
>LIUI01000092.1 GCA_001462235.1 Fibrobacteria bacterium GUT307 | reverse complement strand
CTATAACATAGGGGTGCGTGGGGGGTTTAAAATAACCCTGCCCATGCAATGGCTAGGGCATCGCTTGCATCAAGGCAATTTGCGTTTTGAATGCCCAAAAGCCTGCTCATCATATTTGAAACTTGTTCCTTGCTGGCCGCCCCGTTCCCTGTAACTGCCTGCTTAACCGAACGAGGGCTTTTTTCTGAAAATATCAAATCGTGCTTAAAACCTAGAGCCATCACTGCCCCGCGAATATGCCCCAAAACCAGCGCGCTGTTTGCATTCTTTGCAAAAAACGCTTTTTCCATGCAAAATGCAACGGGCTTGTATTTTAAAATCAGTTTTTCCAACTCATCAACTATATGCCCTATTCTAAAAATGAGTTCCGTGTTTTTTTGAGGGCGAATAACCCCGTAATCCAAAACCGAAGCCTTATTCCCCGTTAAACTCAAAAAAGCAAAACCCGTTGCATAACTGCCGGGGTCAATGCCCATCATAACGGTTTGGCTCAAAAACCCCCCTAATCCATGCTTATAAAATCCAAAGTATTTTGCAAAGCATCGTAGCTGCCGGCTAAAATAGTATCCAGATTTTTTGGAGTAATGCCAAGCAATGCAAAAGCATCGTCTTCTATAATGGGTATGGAATAATCGCAGGCATATCCTAATTGCAAAGCTCTGGCTAAAATATCTGCTAGCTTAATAACGGCAATAAGTTTGGCGTATTCGCTTGGTATGCCTGTGTCTCTGTGATGGTTTGTTATTACGGCTGCAATCTCTGCGGGTAAATTCCATTTTCTGTTTATCAAAGCGGCTATATCGGTGTGGCAAATTCCCAGTATTTCTTTTTCTGCATCCAAAAATAAACAGCCCTTGCTCACAGCGTGGTTCACACAATTCGCAAAATCTTCCGGAGCGCAAATTGCCAAAATGAACTTGCCAATATCGTGCAAAAGCCCAGCAACAAAGGCTTCTTCCCGTTTTTGCGGATAAACTTCTGCGGCTGTTAACCTTGCTATGGCTCCTACCGCTGCAGAATGTTTCCAAAAAGCACCAAGGCTAAAACCTTCTATGGGAGTTTTTAAATTTAGAGTTTTTAAAATGCTGGTTGTAAGCACTACATTTTTTGTTGCGTTAAAACCTAAAACAGCAATTGCGTGCGGAACTGTATTCACCTTGCCGGCAAAACCGTAAAATGCGCTATTTGCCAATTTCAAAACCTTTGATGCTATTACTTGGTCGCTGGATATTGCCTGCCCAACATCAATCGCAGACGTGCGAGGGTCAGATAGCATTTTATTTACTGTAAAAAATACGCTTGGAATTGTGGGTAATTCGCCAATATTTTTAATTAAATGTTCAATTCGTTTTTCAGCCACCTTCCAATTCCTTGTGCCTTGTTAGGGCCTCATAAATCTTTTGCATGGAATTATTTACAATTTTTCCTTCAAAGAGTTTTTCCAAAGGTATTTTTTTTATTTCGCTTGCTTGCGCAATAGAAGCGTTTTCTTCTCCCGGTTCCGGATCTCCTTCAATACAAACTCTGGAAACTCCTAAACGAGCAAGCCTTGTAGCAAGGGTCTCGGTTAAAGCAGTCCCTTTTTCTAAAAGAAGCCCCCCATGGGCATTCTTCAACGGCTCTGCCAAAACCATTCCATCTTTAACCGCTTTAACGTTTATCTTACGCATACTGTGCCTTTGTACCTAGTGAATATAGAATTATTTTTCCCTAAAATCAAAAAACAAAGGCAAATTTTCTGCTGTGTAACTAGGTGGAAGCGGTGGCGGCTTTGTTATTTGAACTGCCCTCATAGCAAGCCTGTCCCATACGGCATTTCCCGAAGACGAACGCAAAACTACCTCGCTAATTTCGCCGTTTCTGGCTATTTGAAACTGCACGGTGGATTTTGTTCCTCTTTTGATTTCCGTCCCTGCGGGTGGGTTAAAGTTTTGATATAAAAGCGTTACAAGCCTGCTCAAATATGCTTGCAACTGCGAATCCATAGTTATATTGCCAATGGTTCTTACTGCCGGCATATCCATATCCGGTTTTTTAACATCAGAGGGCAAATCCATAGGCATATCCATTGAAGGAGCCGGAGCGGGTTCTGCCGGGGCTGGAGTTGCAGGCTTAGGCGTAGGCGGTGGTTGCGGAACAGGTATAGGCTTGGGAACGGGTTTTGGCTCCGGTTTTAGATTCGGTTTTGGAATGGGGGTCGGGGCAGGAAGTGGCTCCGGAATTGGTTCTGGCTTGGGTTCCGGGACTGGGTCTGGTGCTCGCTTTTGAGTTGGTGGGGGCGGGGCTACATTTACCATCTCAAAAAAAGGTATGGGGGGTGGATTTTCCCTTGGTGGCTTTAACCATATTACTATAAGCAAAGCGGCTACAATTAAAAAATGAAATGAAAGCGAAACCGCCATTATAAAAAAGAAATCGTTTTTCTCATTGTAAAAATTTGAATACATCTGTTAAAAAGCTCCACTTAATCCAACTCTATGTTCGCTTCCCATTCCCTCAATTAACATGCTATAGCTGTAATCCAGCGCAAAATTCCAAAGTCTATAACCTGCCCCAGCAGAAAATAAACGGTAATAACCCACTTTGGTAGATTTTTCATCGCTGTCAAAAAGAGAACGGACAAAACGTGCAACATCTATCACATCTCTCTGCATACCCGCTCTTATGAATAAAGGCTCAGAAAAGCGATATTCCAATCCCAATTTTCCTGCTACAGGGGAATAGCGCGGTGCAGAACATTCCAAAAGCCAAGTGAGATCTTGGTTTGCCCGCCAAAACGTGCTTACCGCAAGTTCAGAAGCAAGGGCATAGCCATTAACCCCGCCTTTAACATAAGGGCGGAACTGGGCACCCAAATGCCGCCCCATTAAAGCAAAGCCATAGCGAGTGGAACTTGAATTCCATAAAAGCCCCCAATCCATAGCAAGCCCCATTCCAACCTGTGCACCGTCAATTCCAATCTTCGCATCATTTTCTGACAATCTATCCCATAAATACCTGCCTGTAATGCCAAATTTGTAATGCTTTAATGGAAATGCTGCGGTAATTGCATAATACTGGGCTATGGGACGGCTGGTAATGCCTGTTTCTTCGCCGCTCTCGTCTAGGTGCGTAACATTGCCGTTATCTACAACACCATAAGTGTGCTGCATTCTTCCCTCAATTCCGAGTACGGAAAGCGAATGCGAAATAGCCGCAATTCCCTGATTATTCGTTAAATCTCCGCCCTGCCAAGAAATCCCCGCTCCAAAGCCTTCTCCTTGCAGCAAGGCAGGGTTCATGAGAACGGCTCCAAAATCCTGCGATTGCAACGCAGAAGCAGAACCTTCTAAAGCAGCAGTACGCGGGCTTTGCAAAAGCAAGGCCCAGCCAAAAACGGCCAAACCTTCATTTTCTTTGCCAAAATAACCATGAGAAAAGGCAAAAAACAGAAGCAAATATAGCGTTGCAGTACGCATCACCCCAGTTTGCTTATAAAATACCCCGCCGCAACAGCCGTTCCAATAACGCCTGCCACATTTGGACCCATGGCGTGCATTAAAAGGAAGTTTTGTGGGTCGTATTTGGCACCTACAACTTGGCTTACTCTGGCCGCCATAGGCACTGCGCTAACCCCAGCCGAACCTATCAAAGGATTAACCGGGTTTTTAGGGGAAAGAATATTCATTATCTTGGCAAACAGCAAACCGCCTGTGGTGCTAACTCCAAAAGCTACAATGCCAAGGGCTATAATCATAATTGTGGTTGGACGCAGGAATAAATCTGCTTGCATGGTCATGCCTACGCTTGTCCCTAAGAAAATGGTAACAACATTTATAATTTCGTTTTGAGATGCCTTTACCAATCTGTCAACAACGCCGCATTCCTTGAGTAGGTTGCCGAGCATTAACATAGCTATAAGAGCAGAAACATCCGGAACAATTATTATGCAGAATGTCATAACAACCAATGCAAAGACAATTTTTTCCAAACGGCTAACCGGTCTAAGAGATTTCATTCTTATTTTGCGTTCTTTTTCCGTTGTCATCAATTTCATAATAGGCGGCTGAATTAAGGGAACCAAAGCCATGTAAGTATATGCCGCAACCGCTATGGGGCCTAGCAAATGCTTTGCCAGTTTATTAGAGAGGAATATGGAGGTGGGGCCGTCTGCACCACCTATAATGCCAATGCTCGCCGCCTCGCCAAGGGTAAATATCCCGCTAGAAACTGCTACAAAAGCCGTAAAGAGAACGCCAAGCTGTGCCGCACCACCCAAAAGCAAAGTGCGAGGGTTGGCAATTAAGGGGCCAAAATCCGTCAAAGCACCAACGCCCAAGAATATGATAGGGGGGAACAGTTCAAGCTGAACGCCTTGGCTAATATAGTAGTAAAGCCCCTCAATGGGAACAAACATACCTTGAACATTCCAGCCGCCATCGTAAAAAAGACGGGTTGGCAAATTTGTTAAAAGAGAGCCAAAGGCAATAGGCACCAGCAAAAGCGGTTCAAACTCTTTTTTAATACCAAGGTATAGAAGCACGCTTGCCACTACCCACATTATCAACATTGAGTTTGTTATTGAACTAAAACCCATGTTGGCTACCATATCTCTGACTACTTCCATTTTGTCCTCTTTTCCAAATTTTATCCGTTTTCAATTCTACTTTGCGCCGAAGCATCTATTTTGCTAGGATTATCTAAAATAACAAGTTCAATATGTGCCGTTGGAATAAACATAAGTTTGCCATACTTCATTATGTATATGAACTTATTTTCAGATTCCATTTTTCTGCACAAGCGAACATACTCTTCTTTTGCTTTCACAACATCGGCTTTGAAATAAAACCTTATCTTTTCACCAGAAATTAAATGTATGGTGATTGTATAGTTGTCAAGCCCGTTATCTTCAAAAGCAGAAGCCATAAAACCTCATCCTTAGCTTATTGTTAGTAAAACCTGGCCTTCTGCAACGGCATCGCCTTCTTTCACGCTTATTGCCTGAACAGTACCCGCTGCGGGTGCAAATATTGGAGTTTCCATTTTCATGGCTTCCAAAACCACAACCTCTTGGTTTGCGCTAACAGCGGTGCCTACGGCTACCTTTATTTTCATAACCTGGCCGGCCATTGGGCTTAACACAGATCCGGCCCCAGCGGAGGCGGGAGCAGGTGCAGGTGCAACCGGTGCAGAAGCAGGTGCAGGTGCCGGAGCAGATGCAACGGGTGCAATGGAAACAGGTGCGGGTGCGGCGTTTTCGCCAAGAACTTCTACGGCAACATCGTAAGTTTTGCCTTCTAAAGTGATGCGGAGTGTTTTCATAACTATTCCTTTTGGTTAAACCTTGTGTGTGTGGAGCGAAACTCTGCCTTGAATAGCCCAAGTCCAGTCCATTGTGTTAAGGGGTCTGAATTTTACAACGTTAACGGGCTTCCCGCCAAGGGCGTGAGCCGCTGCCGCGCTGATAACTGCTACAAATTGCTCATCGCTTAAACCGGGATGAATTGTTTTTGCCCCGGCAGGCGAAGCGGCTGCTTGGGCAGGAGCAGGAGCGGATTTTGGTGCCTCTACTTTTGCGAGACCAAGGATTTTTACAACATAGCTAACAAAAGAGATTAAAGCCCACAAACCGGCTAAAACGCAAAGCACAAGCACAAAGCCGGTGCCTTGAAATGTGAGCAAATCGTTAATTTCATACTTAGAGACTGTGCCGTCTTTGGTTTTGTATGTTTCTCCGAGTTTAACGGTAGAAAGGTTTTCGTTAACTCCTGAATTTACCGCAGCTTCTTCAATAACCTTTTTGGCTATTGCACTTTCGGAATAGGTTTTGTATAGAACCTGCTCGTTACCTTCGTGGTCTTTAACAACCTTTACCACAACCAGCGAGTCCACTTTACCGTCTTTATGGGTAGCCCATTGGTAATGCCCAACTAGCTTGCCGTTTTTGTCTTTTACATCCAAAACCGGAGAAAGCCCAACCTGTTTAACCGCCGGTACTGCCGGTGGTACTGGTACAACATAAGGTGCAGGTGCTTCCTGAATTGGAGGTGCTTCTTCGGAATTTTGCGTTGAATCTATCATAGCGGTATCAATCCATGTTTTTTAGGTGGGCGTGTAGAGCGTTTGGTTAGCGAAAAACGCAAAGCCAAGGCAATGCGGTATCTGCTTTCTGACGGCTCTATTACATCTGTTATCATATTGGTTTCTGCTGCTTGCCAAGGGCTTGCAAATTTATCGCGATATTTTTCAATGAGTTCTGCTTTTTTTGCTTTTGCGGCGGCTTCGCCGCCTTCGGTTTTTGCAGCATCTATCTCTTTTTTATACACAACGGAAATTGCACCCTCTGCACCCATCACCGCAATTTCTGCGCAGGGCCAAGCGTAAACAAAATCTGCACCCATATCTTTGGAACACATTGCAAGGTAAGAACCACCATAAGCTTTACGCATTATAAGGGTTATTTTTGGAACGGTTGCCGCAGCGTAGGCAAAGAGCATTTTTGCGCCGTGCCTTATTATGCCGCCTCTTTCTTGAGCAAGGCCGGGCATAAAACCGGGAACATCAACTAAATTCACAACGGGAATATTAAAAGCATTGCAAAAACGGATAAATCTCGCGCCTTTGTCTGAACTGTCTATATCTAGGCAACCTGCCTTAACTGCGGGTTGATTTGCGATTATGCCGGCAACCATGCCTTCTATGCGGGCAAAACCCACAACTATATTTTTTGCAAAATCTCTCTGGACTTCCAGCCACCCGCCTTTATCTGTAATAGCTTCTATTACCTTGTGAACATCAAAGCCCGCTTTGGAATCTTCTGGCACAAGCTGGTTAAGGCTTTCGTTTTTGGTTTCTGCTATGGTATCTGGCAAAATGTGCGGCGGGTTTAGCATATTGTTTAACGGCAAAAAGCTGAGCAATCTTTTGGTGATTGATATGGCGTCTTTGTCGTCTTCTGCGATAAAGTGGATGTTTCCGCTTATGCTTGCGTGGGCTTCTGCTGTGCCAAATTGCTCTACCGGGGCTTCTTGGCCTGTAGCTGCTTTAATAACGCTTGGACCACATATATACATTTCTGCGTTTTTGCGAGTTTGAATTAAAAAATCGGTTAAAGCTGGGCTATATGCACCGCCACCTGCGCAAGGCCCGGCTATTATGGAAATTTGAGGAACAAGGCCGGATGCTTGAACATTGCGGTAAAATACATGACCGTAGCCGCTTAGCCCCCATATTCCTTCTTGAATTCTTGCACCGCCGGAATCGTTTATGCCAACAATGGGAAGGCCTAGTTCGCAAGCCTGCTCCTGAAGGTCGCTGATTTTTTGAGCGTGCATTTGAGAAAGGGAACCGCCGCTAACCGTAAAATCTTGGCTAAACACCCCAACAGGGCGGCCATCTACATTGCCAACTCCAGTGATAACGCCATCTCCGGGGAGCCTTTTGCCGGATGGTTTTGCTTGGTCAACATGCAAACCGGCTTCTTGAAAGGAGTTTTTGTCAAATAGGGCTTCTACTCTTTCCCGTGCGGAAAGTTGCCCTTTTTCGTGGCGTTTTGCGATTTTATCTGCACCACCGCCTAGTTTGGCTTCTTTGCGGCGTTTATCAAGTTCTTCTAATAATTCAGGGCGAATTGGCATTTTAACCTCTATGCTGGGGAGCAAAACTCCGTTAACGCTCCGCCTGTGGATTTTGGGTGCAAAAAGCCGATATTCATATTGCCTGCGCCTTTGCGAGGTGTTTTGTCTAAAAGAGCTACACCCTTAGACTCGGCGGCTGTTAATTCTTGGGCAACATTGTCGCTTTCGTAGGCAATGTGGTGCAAACCGCCCTTTCCTTTGTTATTTTCTAAAAATTTTGCCACCGTAGAGTCTGGGGTGGTGGGTTCCAAGAGTTCAATCCAAACACCGCCAACATCAAAAAAAGCGGTTTTAACCTTTTGCTCCGCAACCTCTTCAATGTGGTCTAGTTTTAAGCCCAGCACGTTTTCATAATAGCCGCGAGCCTCTTCTATAGATGGAACCGCTATAGCTATATGATCTATTTTCTTAATCACTTTGCACCTCTTTAACGAACTCTGCTAAATATAGAAAATTTCCAGCATCAAGTCAAGGATTTTTTCAGTTTTTGGTGGATTTAGCCAAAAATTACTAGATTTGCAAGATGGGCATCCCCAAAACTCCTTTACCTGTAAGGCTTATTGTTGGCATTCTTGCTGCGAATGGGGAGCTTGCAGCAGAGGCTAGGCAAAAACTCACGGAGCGTTTTGGGGCGGTGGATTTGGAAATGCAGCCCGTGCCTTTTGCTCACACAAATTATTATATGGACGAACTCGGCAAAAATCCTCTCCGTTCTTTTTTATCCTTTGAAAATAGAATTGAGCGAGAAAACATTGCCGCCATAAAACTGGAAACCAACGAGATGGAAAAAATCTGGAACAGAGCGGTTAATTTAGACCCTGGCTACATGACCCTTGGGCAGTTTTTTTTGGCAACAACCAAAGACCAGCGGCACAGAATTTATCTTGGGCAGGGCATCTTTGCAGAAGTGACCCTTTATTTTGAAAACGGGCATTTTCACCCTTTTGACTGGACATACCCGGACTACAAAAGCGAGGCGTATATAAAATTTTTAGAAAAGGCTAGGGAACGCCTTGCATATCACATTGCAACGGGGCATCCGTATAGCATGAGGAAGCCTATATAATACCCTGCAAATGTTTCACACCTATCTTTATTTTTTTCTTGACTTGAGTTAGGTTAAACCCAAAAACGGTGGAAATTTCCCTCATGCTCCAATCCTCTCCGTAGTAAAGCTCTACGAATAATTGCGAAAACGGGCAAGGCATTTCGGAAATATCGTTTACCTTCCAAACAGGGTTTTGGCTGTCGCTTAAAAAAAGCTCTTGATTTTGAAACATCTCTTCCATAATCTGCCGCTCTTTTCTTACTTCCCTGTAATAATCTATGCAACAGCGAAATGCTATTGAATAAAGCCAGGTTTTCACATCAGACTGCTTATTGAAAGACTTTTTGCTCTTGATTATCTTCAAAAAAACTTCCTGGCGAATATCTTCTGCCGCCGCATTGCCTACATAACGCATGCAAATTTTCAGCACGTATTCCGCATTTTCTTCCCAAAGTTTAGATATATTCATGCCCTAATTATACATTATTATTGAGCAATTTTCGCCTTTACCCAAATTTTGCAAACTATTGTTGACGTTTTTTTCTATTTTTTTGCTAAATGCCTGCCTTTTTTCTTATTTTTTTACTCTTGCTCTCCTGCTCCGATGACTTATTTTATAACGAAGCTATGCCACACGTTTCTGTTGAAGTCCAAAATCGCTCCGATACAATTCAAGTAAATACCACTGTGTTTTTTCATGCAAAAATGAACTTCCCACGTACCAATATAAGGTATTATTCTTGGGTTATAGGAGATTCTACATATAGATATAAAGACTCACTCAGGCATAAATTTGAAGATCACGGGCTTTACAATGCCAAATTTCATGTAACAGACCATTTTGGGGATACAAACAGCACCGATTTATTCATAAGAGTTTCAAGCCCGCCTATTTGCGAAAAAAACCTCAGTTTAGATTCCATTTATGGCTCGCCGTTTTTCAAGTGGAAATGTAAAAGCACAGACCCAGACGACATCCTAACCTACAACTTTAAGCTAATAAACAACATGAAAAGAGATACCACGATTATAATTTTGAAAAAAGATTCCTTGCTGCTAGGCCACCGATTGCCCGAGAGCTGGGAAGCCCACCTAATAGCCACAAATAACTACGGTTTCAAAGATTCTATAGTGAGGAGCACTGAATGAAAATATTATTTATATTCCTTCTTCTAATTATTTCCTGTTCCGATGAAAAATTCAATAACAAAGAGAACCAAGGAATTCAAGCATTCATACTTTATCATAAGAACGAAAAGACGATGGATTTATCTCTGCAGCCATGGCCTGAACCTTGGGATTGTGATTATTTTTGGATTATAAATGGTAATATTGTTCGTCAAGACAAAGGCAAAGCTGTTTACGGTTTGAATTCCGTGAAATTAGTTTTGGTAGATGCCTTTGGAGATACTACCATCAGCGATAGTATAAGTTTCCCGGTTCTTAAAGTTAATTTGCTATCTCCGGTGGACAGTTTTTCAATAAATTCGCCGCTATCGCGATCATCATTTAAGTATGAGGTTCAAGGAGAAGATGAATTGGAAAGAATTTGGTCTCATGTTTATGTTTCAAAAGATACGAATTCTCTATGGAACGAAGAAAATAAAGTCAATACTACTTTTATTGCCTTAACCCCGCCGTATTTTTGGGGCATAAAAATAATCACGGAATATGATGATGGCACTTTCTTTTCGGAGGCTAGATGGATACAAGCAAAAAACTGATATTATTCATAACGCTAATTTTTGGTTTGGCAAACTCGGCTCCTCTTTTGATGCTGCCTTTGGAATCCGATATTGACAACAACATCTCTGCCTTGTGGGAAAATTCCATAATGCAAGTTTTGAAAGAAGCAGCATTTGAACCGGAAAAAATCAATATGGATTATTTTTCCGAATGTGAAAACATAGAATGCGTAGTATCCTCAGCAAGGGCAGCAGGTGCTCAAGGTTTGTTCAGAGGGCGTTTTAAGGCAGAAGGCAAGGATTCCGTTAGCATAAGAATTCGTATAGACTGGCTTGCCGGCAACACCAATCCACAAACAGATATCCAAGGTACTGTACCGCTCGCATGGGACGAGGTAATAAAAAGCGGGATTATATTAAAACTGTTATCTGGAATAACCGGAAAAAATATAGACATTCAATACGCCAAGGAGAGAAATACAATTATAGAGGTAATGACAAATCCAGAAAATGCAGTTGTTATGCTAAATGGAAACGCTGTTTGCCAGTCTCCGTGCAGTTTTTCAGATAGCAGTTCCACGGCACAAATATCCGCATATTGGCATTCCGGGGAAAATATATGGGCGGCAAAAACCACAATAAAACCTGGAAAAGACACGGCAAAAGTTTTTCTGGAATTAAAACGTTCATTTGCCAGAACAGAAATCCGCACAAATCCAGACAAAGCCCAAGTTTTTCCCGCAGAGATTTTAGATGTGAATTCAAGAGCCTTTGGCAAAACTCCTTACAATTTGAGTGGACTGCCGGGCCAAACCCAAGTGAGGCTATTTCACGAGGGCTATAACGATACTCTGATAAACTTAAACATAGATGCAATGGAAAAGCAAATTCAATTTGTGCAATTAACGCCCATTACAGACCCGCAAAAAATTTCCGAGCAAAATTTATTTATAAAAAGTCAAAACAAAAGAAATATCGGTTTGGGACTTATGGGTGGGAGCTTAGGCCCCCTTGCCGCCGGTATAGTGCTTTGCGTATTTGCACAAAACGATTATAAAAAAGCAAAGGATATAAAAGAAGAACTGAATGCCTTTCCTTCTCTTGGCGGAAAAAATTTCCAAGCAAAAGTAAACGAGAATCACAAAGCGGTTAAAGACGGCAACCGCAAGATGGCGGTGGGCGGTGGGCTAATAGGGTTATCATTGCTTTTAGCGGGAGTTGGCTTTTCTATAAGTTTTTAGTCCACCCTTATCATTTCAATACGGCGGTTCAGTTCACGGCCCTCGCTGGTTTTGTTGTCTGCTATTGGAACATCTTGCCCGTAGCCAACTGCGCTCATACGGCTCATTTTTACGCCTTTGGTAGCCAAGTAACCTATAACCGATTTTGCTCTGCGCTCAGAAAGTTCCTGATTTGATTTAGGAATACCTACATTATCGGTGTGACCCTGGATTTCAATTTTAACAGTTGGGTTTGCCAAGAGTTGTTCTGCAACGCCGTCAAGAACTTTTTTGGCATTTGGCGTTAAGGTTGCATTTCCGCTACCGAACGTAACGCCTTGCAAATTTACTCTCGCTTCAATGGGTGGCGGTGCAGTTACATCAACTTCCACCGTTTCTGTTTGCGTGCCGCCATCTCCAACAGCAGTTAAAGTATAAACAGTGTGCTCGGTTGGATTAACCTGCCTAGTGCCCTTGACTTGAACCTTTCCTACGCCTTCTATGTTTACTTCTGTTGCATTGGTTACTTGCCAGCTTAGCGTGGCAGATTGCCCTGTTTGTATGGACGTGGGATTTATGCTGAATAAAATAATGGGAAGCGGGCCTGCCTCTACCTCAATTTCTACCGTTGACGTTTGCGTGCCGCCTTCGCCCTCTGCAGTTAAAGTATAGGAAGTGCTTTCTTCTGGTTTAACCTTTCTGGAACCGCTGGCTTGAACCGTGCCTATGCCATCTATGCTTACTTCCGTAGCATTGTTCACTTGCCAACTCAATGTAACCGATTGCCCTTTTTGGATAACATCTGGGCTTGCGGTAAAGAAGATGGTAGGTGCAGTTGTTGCTTCTTTTACTATTGGGCAACCTTTATTTTCTTTTTCTCCGGCTTCGTACGGGCACAAATCTATGCCTTTGCATATACGTGCAAATTCACGCTGCCTGCCTGCTTCTGCTACCCAAGGGTCGCATACTCTGTCTTCGTCTGTATCTGGGTTGCGGTATTCCTCTTCGTCTGCTATCACTTCTGGTTTTATGGTAAATATTTTAACGGTCAAGCCACCAAATCCAGTATGTTGTGGAATTAAGGAAGAATTGTAATTAAAGCCGCCTTCACGGGGGAAGTATAAATTGTTAACGCGGCCATCACCGCCTGCTCGCATTTGATAGCCAAGTTGCAAGTCAACCTTCTCGCTTACATGAAAAGAAACGCCGGCAGAAAAAGTTGAAGTTGTCACATCTTTGGTTTGTTCTAAGTCAATAAAATCTTGATAGTATTCGGTAAAAATAGAGATGTATTGAAAAGGCGTTAATTCAAGTGCCGCAGAAAAACTCGATACATTTGCATAATCTTCACTAGTGCTTATTCTGTATGCACCATTTAAATGGAGCATAAGAGGAATTTCTACCTTCATCTTCTTGAAATCAAAAGTGACAGCAGCCCCAACCTTTAACCTTGTTCCTGTGTTGGTATAGGTGTTAGAATATCTTAAATCTTTAGTGTTCAAAAAAGCTGGGTCATGAACCCAAAAGCCATAGTAATCTGTTCTGCCGATGCCAATAAAACCACCTAAAAGCAAAGCTAAATCAAATGGAAGATCATCGTTAAGAGGTGCACGTACTTTGGCAGATATATGTAAATCTCCCCAGCCCGGCGTGCTTAAATTATCTTCAGATACTTTAAAATATTCTCCATATATAGGTATGCTTATGCTAAAATCAAAATAATCAGACAAACCAAGCGATAAGAAGGGGTAAGCATTCCCGCCTATAAAGTCTGAAGGCGGAGAACAATCATTAGTTCCTTCCTTGCAAGCTTTATCGATCAGCTTACCTAGGTTTGTTCCCTCTAAAAAGAAACCTAACCCCAAAACACCATGCCCCAGCGTTCTTGCACTCTGCGTTTTGTGAACGCCAAGCTGACCGTGGAAATTGATGTTGCCTTCGCCTGCAAACGTGTAACAGACAAATACGGCAAGGACTGGAATCAAAAATTTGATTTTATTTGCAAAACAAGCCATCGTATAAATATAGTAAATGTTTTCTAAATTGTAAAAATGAAAATTTTTTTTGCAATTGTTTGCTTTTTTGCGTTGATTAACGGGTATGCTCAGAATTTACCAGCAATACTGGGTGGAGTTTTGGAAGTTGATTATACGGGAATAGCAAGGGTTACGCCTTTTGTAGGGTTTTGGTTAAACGGGCTTGGTTTTGCGAGGGTTGGAGCCAACATTGGCAATACAGAAGAAACAGATTCTCTTGGTATTTCTAGCGAAACAAAAAGGCTTGATATTTCCGTGCAAATAGGTTTCTCTCCTATTGGACCAGAACGCCCCTATATCGCAGCTTCTTATGTAAAAAACAAGGCATACTCACAAAAAGGCGATGTTACATGGAACGAGTTTGGCTTGGGCTTTGGGCATAGATTTTCGCTTTCACCTTATGCCGCCATAGTGATAGAAGCAGAGCACAGATGGATTCCCGAATACCACGACCGTTTGCGAAACATTGATGTTTCTGGCAGAAAATTACAGATGAATTTTGGATTGGTAGCGTACCCGTATTGAAGTTTAACTAACGTTATCTTCTTTTGGAATAATTAGCCAGCATATAAGATATGCTAGTAAGCCAAAACCTCCGAATAGTACGCAGCATACCCAAGCTATGCGTACCAACGTTGCATCTATGCCAAAACTCTCGGCAAAAGCGCTGCAAACGCCGCCTATTTTTCTGTTTTTATCTGAAAGTCTTAGGGGTTTCATTTTGGAGCCTCCTCTTTGGAATTTTCAGCTTTCTTTGAAATGTTTTTCAAAAGAAATGCTACCACGTCCGGCGTTAAATCTGCAATTTTTGAAAGAGCAGATTGAGCTTTTTCCACTGGTAAAACTTTGACATCATTGCCTTTAAGCACCAAGAATGCAACAGGGTCTATGCGAAGCGCGCCGCCGCTGGATGCAAGTTCGCCTTTGCCGCTATGCCCACCCATGCCCATACCAATAGATATGCGGCTAACCGGGACAATAGTTGACTCGCCGGAGTGTATAGGTTCACCTACTACAGTCTCGGTTTGAGCTATGTTTTTTAACTTCTCTAAGAGCGTTTCTGCAATGGATTCTACTGACATATCCGTAATTTAGAAAATGCTTGATTACAGTTCGGGCAATAACCTACGCATTTTTATGAAATTCCTTTCGTCTTCTAAATAGGATTCGTAGCGGGGTCTGTTTTTTATTACAGGTAAGAGTAAGTTTTCTGCTTCTTGTTCTTTGCCGATTTCTTTATAATATTCCGCTAAAAAAAGGCGGGTTACCAAATCGTTTGGGTTTAGGTTCATGGATTTTTTTAAATAATATTCAGAGGAATCCCTTTTTACCCAGTTGAGGACAAAAATTATATTCGGTATTTTATGATGCGCCCTGCCCAAAATCTGGTAGCCCCTAGCTGCAGATATTTTGTTTCCCTTTTTTTCTGTTGCCATAAGCATTTGGGCTATTTCCCTTGTTTCCGTAACGCTGCCGGCATGCCAAGCTGTAATAGGATTAACCGTGCTTGCCCACAAAGCTAAATTGACGGAATACCAGTAGGCAATTTCTGGATTCTCCGGAAATTCCAAAAAAAGAGATTTGCCTTGTTTTTTGGTATCTGCAAAGAAAATTTCCCTATCCTTAGTATTTGGCATGGTAAAACATCCAAGAAAATAATAGGCTCTCAATAATTTCCAAGCCGCCTCTTCTTTTGTGCTTGAATCCTCAAGTGCTAAATTGTAATATTTTATTGCCTCTTTTACGTTTTTACCATTAGCCATATTGTTCTTTGAGTTTTCTGCACGAAGCGTATAATAAGAATCGCCCAGCTGCAAGTATGAACTCTGAGCAAAAGAAAGAGAAGTAAGTAACGCAAAAATAATGAGCGGTACCTTATACAATAATATCATCTTCGCTGCCACGACCACTGATTACTATTTCATTTTCGGCTTCCAAACGGCGCACCACATCCACAATTTTTTGCTGGGCTTCTTCTACCTCGCGAAGGCGTTTTGGCCCCATGTATTGTATTTCTTCTCTTATCATTTCTGCGGCACGGCTGGACATATTTGAGTAGAACTTGTTTGTAACCTGCTCGTTTGCACCTTTGAGTGCAAGAGACAGTTCTTTGGAATCTACTTGTTTCAAAACTGTTTGCATGGATTTGTCGTCCAAAAGGAGCATGTCTTCGAATACAAACATAAGGGCTTTGATTTCTGTGGCAAGTTCTGGGTCGTCTCTTTCTAGAGTTCCCAAGATATTCTTTTCTGCGCCTCTGTCCACCATGTTCAGCATTTCTGCTACGCTCTTTACGCCACCAACTTCTGCGGTGTCTCCTGTGAACATGGTTTTGAGGATTTGCGATAGTTGCTGCTCTACTTGTTGCAAAACTTCCGGGCTTATGCTTTCCATTGTAGCTATGCGGGTTGCAACCTCTACCTGCATATCTGGGTTTAAGGCAGAGATTGTTGCAGCAGCTTTTTCCGGTTTCATGTGAGCTAGGAGCAGAGCCACAGTCTGAGGGTGTTCCTTGCCCAAAAAAGATATTAGCTGTGCAGGGTCTACGTTGTCTAGCATGTTGAAGCCGGTGGTGCGAATATTGCTCTGCACCTTTTCCAGAATCTCGCGGGCGCGGCGTGAACCTAGCGACTGCTCCAATATCTGCTGGGCAAATTCAAGACCACCCTGATTAACATATTCCTGCGCTGTGCTTATTTGCTGAAATTCCTGCAAAACATATTCGCGCATCTCAGGAGTTACGCCCTCTAAGCGGGCGATTTGCGCAACAACGGTTTCTACATCTTTTTCACCTAATGCTTTGAAAACATGGGAACTAGCCTCTTGCCCAAGGGCTACCATTAATATTGCAGCTTTTTTTGGACCTGGTATATCAAAGATTTTTGTTGGCTGTTTGCCAACCTCTACACCTTTACCGCTGTCTTTGTAAAACTGTTTTGCCACATCAATCCCCGTCCTTCACGCAGCGAACTGAAAAACCGTAAAGGCCTTTATCGTAGCAATATTCCAATACCTCGTCAAAATCGGAATGCATCTGTTTGAAAAAAGCCTGTCCTTTTTTGCAGCCCGAGCCTTCATCGGTGGCTGTCCACCAATTACCGGTTGTGCCGTTGTAAAGAAAACCGCTGTGGAGCCGGTAGCCACCTGGCAAGGCTGCAAATTCGTAATCATCTCCACCGCCCCAAATTCTTGCCCTAAGCCTTCTGCCTGCAAGTTTGCCGTCAATTGCGCTAATCAATTTATCCCACTCAGGCTTGGTAGGAAGATGCCAGCCTTCAGGGCAGGCTTTTCTGGCAAAACTCCATTCGTATAAACGGCCGTATTCATCGCAATATTCTACTTCTCTATTAAAACATTCACCTGTTATATAATTAAGATTCTGAGCCATCCATACTTGGCCGTTTATTTTAACGACTTTGTACAGCTTTTTATCCCTATTATCAAGCATCTTGCATACTTGACCTTCTAAAATATTTCCATCGCCATCGGTAGAACAACTTATCCGCTGCCCAAACGCGAAGCTGCATAAAACGAACGAAAGAATCAAATACTTCCTGAAAAGTGCCTTTTTCATAACTTTGCCTTAATATAGAAAAATTATTTCAATACCATCTTGAGAGCCATGTCTTCTCCTTTTATCTCTGCTTTAATACTGCCACCTTTTAACTCATATTCCCCTAAATACACAGAATCAGGCAAATTTTTAACAAAAATCGCAAATTTGAACTTCCCAACCCAAGAAATTACATGAACATTTGAACTTTCGTCAACTTTAAGGGTATCCGGAACCAAAACAATTCGTTTTCCCGGAGAAATTACAGATAATTCATAAATGTCCCTATTTGTTGAATTTTTCACTTGAATACGAGTTTCGGTATCGATTAGCCAATGAGTGCAAGAGGAAAAAAAAGCACCCAAGAGCAGCAAAAACAGAAATTTTACGCTTTTCATGATTATTCTCCGTTGTTTGAGTTAAAATTAGCTTTCTTCATCGGGATTCTTTTCACTTCTTTGGGAGCAGCCTTTGGTGCTTTAAGCGCAAAGAAGGAATCGCCAGAGCTTCCAATAGCCAAACGAATTTCAACTATCCATATCCCCCGGCTTTTGAAAAAACTTTCGTAATCGTCTGCGTGGTTATAAGCCACTCGCAAAAAAGGAAGGGTAATGCCACCGCCAAAATAAATATCATCGTTATCTTTTTTTGTGGCTGTAGCCTCTAGTGCAAGGAGCAGGCGAGATGGGTCTGGGTAAAATTTAAGAGCCGCATAAGCAAAGTCTTGGGGCCTTGCCCAAAAAGCACCCTCTAAATAATATTTTTGTTTGAATATATTTTGCGAAACAAAGATTTTAACGGAGTCTTTTGTGTAAAAGGAAAATTCCAAATCTGGCAGGTAATTTTGCCAAGAATTTTCATTACCCAAAAGTTCTCTAGCTTGTAAAAATAATTGCGCATTTATAAATTGCAAATCACCTTTATGAAAATTTGGCATAATGGAAAATCTGCTCCATGTTCCCAGAAGCCACCATCTGAAGCTTTCATCTTTTGCATTTAAGTATTGCAAGCCACCGCCAAACAGCCAATGCTTTGAACTATCTGCAATGGTTAACCCCCAAGAGTGAATCTGATTTATTTGCGAAAAATTTCCCCTATTCGGAACAAATAAAAAGTCTTCGTTGTCCCAACCTTGCCGCTCACCAAACCATCCAAGCCCAAATGTAATGCCTTTGGAACCTTTCCCGTCAAAATTATCCGTTAGCCATATACCAATGCGTTGCCTAAACGCAAAACCATTGTGAGTGCCCCATTCTGTTAACAATGCGCTTTGGCTTGGGAGCGGCAAGTAAATTATGCCTGCACTTAAATAAGCATTGTATTCGGGGCGAGCAGCATTTTGAAAATCCAAGAGTTGAGCAAACGCAGTTTGCGGAACTTGCTCTTCAATTACTTGCGGAGTGGGATTCCAAGCAAAAACATTTGCAAAAAAAACAGCAAACACAAAAGAATAATTCTCAACTCTCAATTCTCAACTCTCCACTTTAAAACATCACCCCACTAAATACTTCTGTTCTGTTTCCCTTATACTCACCGAAAATCAAATATTGCTTAACACCTATATTCCAAACAGAAAAAGGTTTGAATAAAATTGCCGCACCGTATTCCTGGTAATGCAAGGTGCTTTTTGGGTTTAAATATTTTTTATCCGTTGGGTCTTCTTGTTTATGAATATCTCCCATTTGACTGCCGAATGCTGTGTCTTTTGCAACTGCAGAAACCGATAAATCCAATTTCAAAAAATCTTTGTATGAAACACCAAAACGATTGTAAATTTCCCTTGAATTTGGGCCTAAATCGGAACCCAAGGAATTTCCAAAATGGGAATAATTATAACCAGAGCCTTTGTGGTGGGTATAAACCCAAGGTTCTATGCGTGTATATTCAAAATTATAGTCCCAGTTGAATATGCCAATTTTTGCAGAATCTATAGCTACTCCAATGGAAGCAGCCCATTTATTACCCCACCAAGATTCGTCAAAAAAAGAGGTTACTGTGTTCAAATCATCTATAAATAATTCCCCGTAAAGTTCAAAGCGATTAAATAATTTCCAAGAAAAATCCGCAGACATCCCGGTATTTTCCCTATCTCCGCCATAGCTCTGAGCAAAAAGATATGGCACAAACGGAATCAGATATATAATTTCCATTGAACGGGGTTCTTCTTTTTCTTCCCCATAAACTATGGTTTCTGTAAGTCCAACACTCAAATTATCCAAAATTTCAAAGCCAAGCCTGTGAGCATGCAAATACTTTCTATAATCTTTTTTGTCTTTTAATTGCACGGTGTATTGCGAATAAGAAACAAAATCCAAATTCAGTTCAAAAGCAACAAAGGGAGTTGGCACAGGTCTTTTTATCCAAGCATACTCCGAAGTGTCTTGAATTGAACGCCAATGAAAATCACCGCCTCTAAGGGCTAATTTATTGTGCCTTGCCGGGCCAAAAGATATATAATCATAAGCACAGGAAATTTTGAAATAAGGCATTGCTTGCCAATCTGTGCGTGCCCTGAAAAAATCCCAAGTGCGTCCGTTATCAATTTCACCATACGGGTAGCCTAGGTATGGTTCGTAGCTATGCGGTGAGTATATTACACCGGATTTGATGTCTGTATTAACTTCTGCAAAAGCATCAAAAGAAAGGTTTGGCATAGCCAAGCCGCTTAAAAAAAGCCCCACAGTCACTGTATTCTGAATTCTGTAATCCGAATCTTTATTAAATTTTTCTACTTGAAGAGAATCTTTTAAAAATAAATTAAGTTTGGCAAACCTTTCGCCATCGGAAATTAAAAACTCTGCTTGCAAGGGAAGAGTACAGAATAAAAATAGAACAATAAATTTTCTCACTGAATGAATCTAGAAAAATTGACCGGGTGCAGATAAATTTAACATGCAATCCCCTCTAAAAGGCAAATCTTCTGCGCTAGGAGTTGCCGCGAATGTTTGGCATTCTTTTTGTTTAACTATTTTTGCAACCGCTCCTCGTCTTGAAGGGTCAAGTTCTGCAAAAACATCATCTAAAAGCAAAATCGGTTTTGCATTGGAATAATTTTCTATTATTTCTGCGGCAGCAAATTTCATAGCCAAGGCTAATGAACGGCATTGCCCTTGTGAGCCAAAATCCCGCACGGAATGCCCTTGGATTGAGAGTTCAATATCGTCTCTGTGTGGCCCTGCCAGCGTTGTTCCCGTTGCTCTTTCTGCATTGAATTTCTCTTCCAAAATTTTAAGAAAATCCTCTTTGCCCAAAGCCCTTGTATAAGAAAATTTTATATCCTCTGTTCTGTTGCATAAAACTTGATAAAAATTGTTTATGTGAGGTTCTAAAATTTCGCAGAGTTCCTTTCTCTCTTCCCAAATCAAAACCGCAAGCGAAGCCAGTTGCTCCGTCAAAGCTTCAAATAAATATTCCCCGCCGGCGGCATTGCCGTCTAGGTTATCTTTTAGCCAACGATTTCTCTGTTGCAAAATCCTGCGATACCTGCGAAGCAAATCCAGATTGCCCTTTTTGCAAAAACACAAAAGTTCATCTATAAAGTTCCGCCTATTTTCGGGGGTTCCCTTTGCAAGCAGTATATCTTCCGGTGAAATAAAAACAAGGGGTGCAGAACCAAACAAGGCACTGGCTCTGCGAAATTCCTTGCCGTCTAATTTACCCTTTATTCCGGAATTATCCACCTGAATTGCCGCGCTCTTTGTTCTTAAAATAAAATTATCTGCATTCCAATTTACAGCTTCTTGCAAACTTTTTGTTCTAAAAGAAAATCCTTGGCAAATAATATGGATTGCCTCGAGCAAATTGCTTTTTCCATACCCATTTTGCCCGCTAATTATAGTTATCCCGTCAGAAAATTTCAAAGAAAATTCTTTGAGATTTCTAAAGTTGCATTGTTCAAGGGAAAGAAGAATCATATCCCCAAATTAACTAAAAAACTCTTTTATCCTGTCAAGTAAGCCACGTTCGCGTTTTTCGTCTCTGTCTTGCCCAAGGGAACGGAGTTCTTCGTAAAGGGATTTTTCTTTGCCGGACAAATTTTCCGGAATGTGGGCTTGAACTTCTACAAAAAGATCGCCTTTATAGTCTGAGTTATAACCGGGAAGGCCTTGGCCGCGAACTCTTAATTGCGTTCCGGGTTGGAGGCCTGCGGAAATTTTTACCTTGACTTCGCCATATAAAGTTGGAACTCTTTGCTCACCGCCAAGTGCCAAGCGATACACGGGAACAAACACTTTGCAAAAAAGATTTTGCCCGTCTCGCACAAAAAATTCATCGTTCTTTTCTTCTATGTGAACTATGAGCGAACCTGCTGCGCCGCCTTGCGAACTCGCATTGCCTTCGCCGCGGAGTTTTAGGTAATTTCCACTCGCAACTCCGGCTGGGATTTTAACTTCTATGGTGTCTTCGGTTTTAACCCGTTTTTGCCCTGAGCAAATTTTGCATTTATTGCTAATGCTTTCTCCAGAACCGCCGCAGTCCGGGCAGGTAGCTACATTTACCATCTCGCCAAAAATGCTCTGCATTCTGCGGCGCACTTGCCCTTTTCCGTTGCAAGACTCGCAAATTTTTGTTCCGCTGCCACCTTTGCCATTGCAATCCGGGCATGCTTTAAAACGCTTTATGCGAACTTTTTTTACCGTTCCTTCGGCAATTTCCTTTAAGGTAAGCGCAATGCCTATTTGCAAATCTTCGCCCGGAGCCGGCCCTCTGCTGCGAGGGCGGCCACCGCCGCCAAAACCGCCGCCAAAGCCACCGATATCCGAGAAAATATCGCCAAAATGGGAGAATATATCTTCAAACGAAAATCCGCCCGAACTAAAACCGCCAAAACCGCCGGCACTCAAACCTTCGTGCCCAAAACGGTCATACTGTGCTTTCTTTTTCTCATCAGAAAGCACATCGTAAGCCTCTGCCGCTTCCTTAAACTTGTCTTCCGCTTCTTTATCACCCGGATTTTTATCCGGATGGTATTTTATGGCAAGTTTTTTATAAGCCCGCTTAATTTCATCTGCGGAAGCGTTTTTAGGAACGCCGAGAACTTCGTAGTAATCCCGTTTTGCTGCCATTTTTACTTCTTCTCATCTACAACTTCAAAGTCTGCATCAACGGGACCTTCTTTGCCCTTGTCGCCACTATTTTTGCAATCATCGCCGCAAGAACCATCGCAACTTTCGCCGTGCTGGTGTTCGCCGGGATTTGCTCCGGATGCGCCACTTGCTCCACCTGCCATTTGAGCTGCCTGTAGAAGTTGACTTACTACGCTCTGGGCTTTATCCATTGCGCTTTGGATCTCTTCTTTGCTTGTGGCTTTTTCTGTTGTTGCTTTTAATTCTGCAACGGCGGAGTTCGCCTGGGAAACCAAGTCTGCGGGCAATTTGCCTTCGTTTTCCTTCAAGGTTTTTTCAACCTGATAGACTATTTGCTCGGCTTGATTTTTTACATCTATCAATTCGCGGGCTTTTTTGTCTTTATCTGCGTTGGCTTCTGCATCCTTGACCATTTTGTTTATCTCATCTTCGCTAAGGCCGGAAGAGGATTGAATTTTGATGCTCTGTTCTTTGCCTGTTTCTTTATCTTTTGCGCTTACATGCACAATGCCGTTTGCATCAATATCAAAAGAAACCTCAATTTGCGGAATGCCACGCGGTTTTGCCGGAATTCCGGTTAAATCAAAACGCCCAAGGGTACGGTTATCTCTTGCAAATTCTCTTTCGCCTTGCAATACGTGTATTGTAACTGCGCTTTGATTGTCGTCTGCGGTGCTGAACACTTGGCTTTTGCGAATTGGAATTGTTGTATTGCGATCTATTAACTTTGTCATTACACCACCCAAGGTTTCTATGCCCAAAGAAAGCGGAGTTACATCCAAAAGAACAACGTCTTTTAGAGAGCTATCGCCTGCCAAAACGCCGCCCTGAATTGCTGCGCCAATGGCAACTACTTCATCTGGGTTAACGCCTTTGTGTGGTTCTTTCCCAAATAAATTTTTAACCGCTTCCTGAACCGCAGGAATGCGAATTGAACCGCCAACCAAAATCACTTCGCTTATGTCTGATGCTTTTAGCTTTGCATCTTCCAAGGCTTTGCGAACCGGCCCAAGGGTTTTTTCCACTAAGGGTGCGGTTAATTGGTCAAATTTGGCACGTGTGAGCGTTAAATCCAAATGTTTTGGCCCGCTGGCATCTGCTGTTATAAAGGGCAGGTTTATATTTGTGCTGGTAGAAGCAGAAAGGTCTATTTTCGCTTTTTCTGCAGCATCCTTCAAGCGTTGCAAAGCCATTTTGTCTTTTTTGAGGTCTATGCCCGGATTATCTTTGCGGAATTCCTCGTTAATCCAGCCAATTATAACCTCGTCAAAGTTATCACCGCCAAGTGCTGTGTCTCCGTTGGTTGCAAGCACTTCAAAGGAATTTTCAAAAATTTCCAAAATGGAAATATCAAAAGTTCCACCGCCCAAATCGTAAACGGCTATTTTCTCGTTCTTTTTTGTGTCTAAGCCATAAGCGAGAGCGGCTGCGGTAGGTTCGTTTACTATACGCAAAACTTCTAAGCCTGCAATACGCCCTGCATCTTTTGTAGCCTGCCTTTGGGCATCGTTAAAGTATGCAGGGACGGTAATCACCGCCTGGCTTACCTCTTGCCCAAGATAGTCTTCTGCAATTTTTTTCATGGTTTGCAGAACAATAGCAGAAATTTCCGGTGGAGCGTATTCTTTGCCATCTACGTCAACACGCAGCACGTCTCCGCCTTTGCCCACCAAATGATAAGGCATGTGTTTTTCTGCTTCGGAACATTCCCCTGCGCGGCGTCCCATAAACCTTTTTATTGAGTAGATGGTTTTTTCGGCATTGGTTATTGCCTGCCGTTTTGCCACGTGCCCCACCAAACGCTCTCCGTTTTTGCCAAAAGCGACTATTGATGGGGTTGTGCGAAAACCCTCTGCGTTTGCGATAACAACAGGCTTTCCGCCTTCCATAACAGCAACGCAGCTGTTAGTTGTGCCCAAGTCTATTCCTATGATTTTTCCCATGGTTTTTCTCCTATAATTTCTATTGCTTCCCTGAAGAAACAATAACTTTTGCCGTTTTCAGCAATTTGTTCTTAATCTTGTAGCCCTTTTGAAACACCTGAATCACATTCCCTTCCGGGACCGTTTCGCTAGGTTGGTTCATCAGGGCCTCGTGCAGGTTCGGGTCAAAAACTTCGCCTGTTGGGTCTATGGTTTCTAATCCGAATTCAGTTAAAATCTTATCAAACTGCTCTTGAATCAATTTCATCCCTTTTTCAAAAGCCGCCAAATCTCCGGTTTTGTTCTCTTCTGCAAAAGCACGGTCAAAATTATCTTTTACTTCAGAAAGTTTTGTTAAAAGTTTGCCATTTGCCGTGCCTATGAGTTCCAGCTGTTCTTTTGCAGAACGTGTGCGGTAATTTTCAAATTCTGCAAAAAGCCGCAAATATTTATCTTGAGCTACTGCCAAGGCATCGTTTTCTTCTACTTCCTCAACAAGTTTCTCAACCTCTTCTGAAATTTCTTCTTTTTCTAAAGTTTCTTCCATACCTTTGTTACGGCAAAAGGTATGCCTAGAAAAAAACCGCATTTTTAAGCAAAAAATGCGGTTTTGAGCGTACTACGTTTCAAAATGAAACATAAAAATAAGTGTTTTAGCGTTCAAAATGGAACTTTTGGTTTCCAAGCTGCTCTTACTTTAGCCTTTCCAAAGCTGCCTTTACTTGAGCCTTTATGTGTTCCGGGACGCAATCAAAGGCATCGTAATCGTTCTTTACCGCTTTTAGGCAAAGTTCCGGCGTTTTGAAAGATTCCGGGACGTATTCAAGCGCATTGCCATAGACATCGTTTTTTATTGCTTCTAAACAGAGTTCCGGTGTTTTGAGAGAGTCCGGAACATAGTAGAGCGCTTCGCCGTTTTTGCTTACAGCTTCTAGGCAAAGCTCCGGCGTTTTAAGAGAGTCCGGGACAAATTTAATGGACTCGTAATCGCTTTTTACAGCCTCTATGCAAAGTTTTGGCGTTTTAATTGCTTCCGGAACAAATTCAAGCGCAGTGCCATCATTCTTTAGCGCTTTCCAGCAAAGCTCCGGCGTTTTGAGCGCTTCCGGAACATATTTGAGCGCATAACCGAGATTCTTTACAGCTTCCAGGCAAAGCTCCGGCGTTTTGAGCGCTTCCGGAACATATTCCAGTTCCATGCCTTCTTCTCTTACCGCTTCTAAGCAAACTTCTGCAGTCCTAGCTTCCACAGGCATTTTAGAAAGACTTATCAAGTCTTCCAGGGCTTTCAAAATTTCCATTTTAACGGTAATTTTCCTTGTTTTCCTTGTTCCGCACTTTGTATTGCCACACATAAATAAAATCTCCTTTCTGTAAATATAGAAAATTTGCCCAAAGCACTATGATTATTCGATATATCTTTAAATTCCCCTACCCTGCATCCAAAGCCCTATACACAAACATTAACTTGGCATTTTTCTATATTCTACATTAACTTAATTACCGGAGGTATTTATGAAAAACATCAAGGTTGGCGTCAAATTGATTGCCAGTTACATATTGATCGCATTAATAGCTGTAAGTGTAGGCTCGTACTTGGCATACACTCTGGGCGTAATGGACGAAAAGGACACCATTATGTACGAGAAGGCTGTAGATCCGCTAGGTGATTTAGCAGACTTGGTCAAGGTTTTGCAAAGAATACGTATCCAAGTTAGAGATATGGCGCTTGCAAAAGACGCAGCCGAGGTGGATAAATTAAACACGCAAACAAGAATTTATAGAGATTCAATTGATGTATTGCTGGAACATCAAAGGAAAACCATTATGAATCCCGCTAGTATGGCTCAGTTGAATGACATTTGGGAAAATGTGAAAGCATACGCAGCCGGAGTCAACAACTATGCCGAGTATGTTAAAAAAAATATAAACGACAAAGAAACGCTTTTGGCAAGCTTTGGAAAAACACTTGCGGATTTGAGAGTATATTCCGATGCTTTTGAGGATGCCAGCAGTGTATTCGCTGCGGGCAAAATTAAATATGCCAAAGAACTTAGCGATAGCAATACTGCTTATGTTAGCCGCGCCCAGAGCGTAGCTGTGGTTCTTTTGGTAATTCTCTTTATATTCTCTGTTATAGCAGGTGTTTATATGACCTTCAGCATAACAACCCCTCTTAAAAAGGTAGTTGAGGCTGTGGCAAAAGGCGAAAAGGGCGATATGACGGTGCGTTCCGAGTTATCGCAAAAGGATGAATTGGGAGTAATGGCAAAAGCCCTTGATGGATTCTTTGAATACCTGCAAGGGATTATGAAAAATCTTCGCTCAAATTCCGAGACCTTGGCAGGCGCAAGCGAAGAACTTTCTGCGGTGAGCAGAGACCTTGCTAGCGGAGCAGAAGAAACCGTAAGCCAAAGCAATACCGTGGCAAGCACAGCAGAACAAATGGCGGTAAACATAAACGCAATGGCAAGCGGTGCAGAACAAGCATCTGCTAATGCAAACGAGGTTGCCGGCGCAGCAGAGCAAATGAGCACAAATATGAATACGGTTGCTGCCGCCATAGAAGAAATGAGCGCAAGCATAAACCAAATAGCCACCAATGCAGGCGAGGCTCGCAAGGTTGCAGGCGAGGCTACTGAAAAATCAAGTGACGCAACCAACGTTATGAACAAGCTGGGTGCGGCGGCTAAAGAAATTGGCCAAGTGACCGATGTGATAAAAAAGATAGCAGACAAAACCAACCTGCTTGCTCTTAATGCAACCATCGAAGCCGCCAGTGCCGGCGAGGCTGGCAAAGGCTTTGCTGTTGTAGCAGGTGAAATCAAGGAACTCGCAAACCAGAGCGCCCAAAGCGCAGACGACATTGCCCGCCGCATAGATGGCATTCAGAAGGGCACAGGCGATGCGGTTCATGTTATTAACGATGTAAGCGACATCATTGTTAAAATAAACCATAGCGTAGAGGCTATAGCAGGTCACGTTGAGCAGCAAACAAAAGCCGCTAACGAGATAGCTAACAATGTATCTCAAGCGAATACAGGATCCAAAAGGGTTGCTAGTGCCATTGGCGAGGTTGCTAAAGGTGCAAATGATGTGTCAAGGAATGCCGGAGAAGCGGCAAAGGGTGCGTCCAATGTAAGCCAAAACGTTGTAAGTATGAGTTCCGTTGCAAAGAATTCTGCACAAGGAGCTTCACAGGTGAATCAATCTGCCTCAGATTTGAGCAAAATCGCGGGCGATTTGAGAAGCACGGTAAGCAGGTTTAAGGTGTAGGGTTACTATATTTACAGTATGCAAGCAGAGACCGAAGACGATATTGACCTACTAGAACTGGCATCTTCAATAATAAAACGAACCTTGAAACACAAGGTTCTAGCTATTGTGCTGTTTATCTTAGTGGTTGGTATGGCTTTTGCCTTGGCATTGCTCTCCACTCCTTTTTACCAAACAAACGCAAAAATAATTTATCAGGCATCAGGTGGCTCGCAAGCCAGTGGTTTAAGTGCTCTTGCAGCCCTTGCTGGAGTTTCTACCTCAAAAGGCGATGACCCATCTGCATATTTGAGCGATATAATTTTATCAAACAATATGCTGCAATCTGTTTTAGCAGAAAAATGGAAGATTTCCAAAGCTCTGCCAGATACTTTGACCCCAGTTGATTTGCAAACCCTTTGGAAAATAAAACCAGATACTACAAAAGATGATTGGCAAATAAACTTGGAATACGATATGCTTGACTTACTTAAAAAAAAGAAATACATAGTTTTTACCCAAGACAAAAAAAGCGGTGTAATAACGCTTACCACAGAATTTGAAGATCCTCAGGTTTCTTTTGATGTCAATAATTTTATATTCAAGCAGTTGAATGATATTCTAATAAATAAAATGCACTTCAAAGCATCGGGAAACCGCAAATTCGCAGAAGAAAGACTTGCAGAGATAAAAGAAAACCTGAAAGAAGCAGAAGAAAACCTTCGCAGATTCCGGCAAAGAAATAGGCTTCGCATAGACCCTGCAGAAGAACTGGAAGATGCAAGGCTGCAAAGAGAAGTTTTGATGAACCAGGAAATTATGATTCAGTTGCAAAAACAATATGAAATTGCAAAAATTGAAGAGGCACGAGATATGCCCGTTTTGGATATTATAGACAAACCTATGAAGCCCATTCAAAAATCAAAACCAAAAAGAAAGCTGATAATTTTGGCAGGTGGCGTGGCGGCGGTGTTTTTTTCAATTATGGCAGTAGTTCTTTTCGATTTATTTTTAGAGAAAAAATCTGTTTGGAGAAAGCATGTCTCCGGATGATTTATGGGTTGGCGTTGATGTTGGTTCTACTACGGTGAAAATTGCCGTTGTGGATCCGGAAACAAAGGGGCTTTTGCATAGCCGCTATCAAAGGCATAATGCAATGCAGGCAAAAACCGTGCGCGAGCTTTTGAGCGAGGCACATAAATTATTTGAAAATCGTTCTTTTATAGTTTCTTTTTGCGGTTCCGGTGGGCAGCCCTTTGCAGAAAAAACGGGTTCTTTTTTTGTTCAGGAAGTTGTTGCAAATGCTTTGGCTGTGCGGGAAATGTATCCAGAAACTCGTGTTGCAATAGAGCTAGGCGGGCAGGATGCAAAGGTAATATTTTTTGAAAAAGATAAAACAACCGGAAACCTCCTTGCAAGCGATATGCGTATGAACGGAGTGTGTGCCGGTGGCACAGGGGCTTTTATAGACCAAGTAGCAGAACTTTTGCGGATAAAAACGGAAGAGTTTGAAAGTTTTGCATCTAGAGGCGAGAAGGTATATGAAATTTCCGGAAGGTGCGGGGTTTTTGCAAAAACCGATATTCAGCCTCTTTTGAATCAGGGTGTTGCCAAAGAAGATATTGCGCTTTCCAGCTTTCATGCCATTGCAAAACAGACCATAGGCGGCCTTGCGCAGGGAATGGAAATTAAACCGCCTGTGCTTTTTGAAGGTGGTCCCTTAACTTTTAATCCATCGCTTGTGGGGGTATTTCAGCAGCGTTTGGGAATCTTGAGTTCGCAGGTTTTGGTTCCGCAACACTCCGAGACTTTAGTTGCTTGGGGTGCGGCACTTTCTGCTTCTGCAATACACAAGGGTAAAAAATGCAATTATAGCAAGGAAAAAAGTTTGAATGCCTTGGAGCACTTTTCCGAGGGCAGAACAAATAGCGAAATTGAAGAAGCACCGCCTTTCTTTAAGAATGAAAAGGAAAAAAACGAATTTACGCACAGACATCCGCTTTTTGACGGGAATTATCCCTCACCAAAAAAAGGCGAAACCGTGCGGGCATACTTGGGCATAGATGCCGGCAGCACAACCACAAAATTCGTGTTGCTAAACGAAGCAGAAGAGGTTATAGACAGTTTTTATTCCGGCAACCAAGGAGACCCTCTTGTTGTGCTGAAAAGCGCTCTTATTCAACTGAACGAACGCTATAAAGAAGCTGGCGCAAAACTTGAAATTTTAGGCGTTGGAACAACGGGTTATGGAGAACTTTTGTTTTACCGTGCCCTCCATGCAGATTATCACACTGTAGAGACGGTTGCTCATGCAAGGGCTGCAAAAAAAATATGCCCGGATGTGAGTTTTATTTTAGACATAGGTGGCCAAGACATGAAAGCCATATCTGTGGCGGGTGGGGTAGTCACAGGCATAATTTTGAATGAAGCGTGTTCAAGCGGCTGCGGTTCTTTTATAGAAACTTATTCTCGCAGCCTTGGCATTAGGATGGAGCAAATTGCAGGAATGGCGTTTAGCTCTAAAAATCCCTCAAAACTGGGAAGCCGTTGCACGGTATTTATGAACAGCTCCATAATAACGGAGCAAAGAGACGGCAAAAAGCCAGAAGACATAGTAGCCGGAATTTGCCGCTCTATTATAGACAACGTCTTTACAAAGGTTATACGTTTGCGTAATTTGGATTCTCTGGGTAAAAAGGTAGTGGTGCAGGGGGGCACTTTCAAAAACGATGCGGTTTTGCGTGCTTTTGAGCAACACACGGGGTTAAAGCCTATTCGTCCGGAGCGTCCCGGCGAAATGGGAGCCATAGGTATTGCGCTTTTAACTAAGGAGCGTATGAATGGCGGATAAAGATACACCAAGAGAAAATGAAAAAAACAGTATTTTAGCTATTGAAGTTATTGTTTTTTCCTTGATTTTGGCATTTGTTGCCATGGTTGTGATTTTGAATAATATATCCAAACCCGGAGCCAAAACAATTGATGATGAAAGTTCTTCCCACCCGGTAGCTATTAAATATGAAGCATTTACCGATACACGCGATGGCAAAACATATAAATCCGTTGTTATAGGTTCTCTAATTTGGATGGCAGAAAATTTAGATTATAGGGTAGGCAATTCTTGGTGCTATGATAACGATGAATTTAATTGCAAAAAATACGGACGCTTATACGATTGGAATACCGCAAGGGTAGCTTGCCCAAGCGGTTGGCATTTGCCAAGCAAAAGCGAATGGAACGATATGATTCAAGCTGTTGGCAGCAACATAGCTGGCAAAAAATTGAAATCTAGGAATGGTTGGGATAAAGACAAAAGCGGCACGGATAATTACGGTTTTTCTGCTTTGCCGGGCGGCAGGCGTTTCCCAAACGGCAAGTTCCGCCTTTTAGGCGAGAGCGGTAATTGGTGGACATCTTCCGAATGCAGCAGTACCGAGGCTTACTATCGCTATATGTATTCCAACAATAATGATTTTGGCGAGAGCAACTATTACCGCAAACTGCTCGGCTTTTCTGTCCGTTGCGTTAAGAATGAATTTCCTGCGGGCATTCGGTAAAAATAGAATATTCAAAAGGCCTCATCACCGCCGCTAATTTCTCTGCATTTGGCAAATAATAACCGCCTATATCAACAACACGTCCTTGCACGCTTGCCAATTTTGCAACTATTTTTTGCTCATTTTCGCTTAAATATTTTGCGAAGGGTTCAAATTTGCTTTTCAATTCCAAATCTTCGTTTTGCTTTGCGAGTTCCGTTGCCCAGTAGAGAGCTAGGTAAAAATGTGAGCCTCTGTTGTCTAGTTCGCCAAGTTTGCGAGCAGGAACGCGGTTGTGTTCCAAAATACTTCCGTTTGCAAGATCTAAGGCTTTTGCCAAAACTTCCGCTTTTTTGTTCTCAGTTTGCCTTGAATAAAAATTCAAGGATTCTGCAAGAGCAAAGTATTCCCCGAGCGAATCCCAGCGTAAATAATTTTCTTTTAATAACTGCTCAACTTGCTTAGGCGCAGAACCGCCCGCACCCGTTTCAAAAATTCCGCCGCCAGCTAAAAGCGGAACAATAGAAAGCATTTTCGCAGAAGTTCCGAGTTCCAAAATGGGGAATAAATCCGTTAAATAATCCCTTAAAACATTGCCTGTTGCAGAAATTGTGTCTAAACCGTCTTTTGCCCTTTGCATGGAAAATAAAGTTGCTTCAATAGGATTTTTTATGCTGATATCCAAGCCGCTTAAATTAGCTTTTGAAAGTTCGTCCTTAACTTTTTTTTCTATTTCCGTGTCGTGTGCACGTTTTGGGTCTAGCCAAAACACAACGGGGCTTTGCGTTATTTTTGCCCTTTCCAATGCCAAATGAACCCAATTGCGAATGGGGATGTCTTTTGTTTGGCACATTCTAAAAATATCGCCTTCTTCAACTTCTTGTTTTAGCAAAATTTGGTTGTTCTCATCAACCGCTTGCATAATTCCCTTTTCTTTTGCAATAAAAGTTTTATCGTGGCTGCCGTATTCTTCTGCGGCCTCTGCCATCAAACCCACATTTGGAACACTACCCATAGTTGTGGGGTTAAAGGCACCGTTCTTTTTGCAAAAATCTATTGCGGCGGCGTAAATACCTGCGTAAGAGCGGTCTGGAATAAGGGCAAGCTCATTTTGCGGAGCGCGGCGAATTAAAGCGGGCATTGAGGCATCTACAATTATGTCGCTTGGGCTATTAAAATCCATCGCTAGTTTTGGAGCGTTTTTTAGCACATTTTGAATTTCGTTTTCAATGTCTGCTTCTTTTGGAGTGCCGGCAATTTTTTTTCGCAAATCTTGAATGCCGTTATTTGGGTCTATGCCAAGCTCTGTGAATTCATTTGAAAACTTATTGAAGAGTGGTTTAAAAAGCGTTTTGAATGCAACTCCAAACATCACAGGGTCGCTTACCTTCATCATGGTAGCTTTTAAGTGAACGGAAACCGCCATTTCATTTTTCTTTGCATTCTCAAATTCCTGTTCAAAAAAACTCTCCAATTCTTTAATCTTAAGAACAGAAGCATCCAAAACTTCACCTTCCAAAAGCGGTGCGGATTTTTTCAATAAAAATTTTGTGCCCTGAGTATTTATAAACTCAATTGAAAAAGAGGAATTTTCTTTTAGCGTTATGGATTTTTCGCTTTCGTAAAAATCCCCGCTGTTCATTGAGGCAACTTTGGTTTTGAAATCGCTTTTCCATTCACCCATTGAATGCGGGTGTTTTTTTGCATACTGCTTTACGGAGAGCGGGGCACGGCGGTCTGAATTGCCTTGCCTTAGCACGGGGTTTACCGCAGAGCCTTTTACTTTATCGTAAATGGCTTTTATTTTTTGCTCATCTGTGTTCTGCGGATTTTCCGGGTAGTTTGGAATTTTATAACCTTTGCATTGAAGCTCTGCAACTGCGGCTTTTATTTGCGGGATGCTTGCAGAGATGTTTGGCAGTTTTATTATGTTTGCGCTTGGTTCCTTTGTGAGTTTGCCTAAATATGCAAGCTCGTCTGAGGCAAGGCCAAAAGCGGCAAGAATGCGGGCCGCGAGAGAAATATCCCTTGTTTCTATTTCAATGCCTGCAACCTTGGCAAATGATTTTGCTATGGGCAAAAGGTTTTCTGTTGCGAGGCGTGGGGATTCATCGGTGAGCGTATAGATTATGGGCATGGGAAGGAATTTAGAAAATTCAAAACATAGCCCTTGCTAGCCTACTCTGCGAGGTCCCGTAAGCACCATATTTTCCTTTTCATGAAGCCCCTTTTCGAGGGTTCGCCAAAGATTTCTATACACATATTGCATAAAATGCTCCTTTTTTGCAAAGTATACTTTACAAAAAAGTATACTTTTTTGCTACCTATACATTACAATATAGTAATATTTTTTGAAATCAATATCCCCCCATCCGATAATTATCCGGTTTTTGAAGGCTGCTGTGATTAGCGTTATTAGCAGGATTATTGCTATTATGGAGCTTTGGAAGGCCAGGGGTTGCTTTAGGGAGTAGCAGATTGCGAATGAGACAAAGGGGATTAGGAACTTAAACGTTTTCAACTAGAGTCTCGGCCATTGCCATTAGTGATTCTTTGCTTAAATCTCTGTAGCGGAATGAATAATATAAATTTTGAATGTAACTTCTATTTATTGAAACATTTATTTTTTTCATCGCAGCAATAATACGATAACTTGTTCGTCAAGTTTTGTGAATAGAGGAAATTCTTCTGGTTTGTTTGCCATACTTTTATTTCAAAGCCCTTAACGTTTCTGCCATTGTCATTCCGTCTGCTCCAACATCAAGCAGGTCTTTGTGCTCCAAGAGCCAGTCAAAAAAATCTTGTTCTTTTGGTCTAGCTCTTTCATTATGAATACATTCATCGTTTTTTAAATAATTTTGGTATGCCGTTTTCGTGAAAAACGGTGTATTCCAGCCCTTTGGAATAAAAGCATCTTCTTCTGCAAGCATAAAACACCTCGTTAGGAGTTATTGTTTGTAATATAGAAAAAATTTGCCTATACTCCACACCCGCATCCCATTTTCAATAACCACCGCACCTCAATTTCTCTTTCAATTGCAAAGTCCAAATATCGTTAAAATGGGCTATGGGAAACTTCGCCGCCTCGCACGCCTTTTCCATATCCCCCATCTTGTAGTAAATCTCTGCGCGGCTTTGATTGACCGACCAGAAATAACCGCTAATCTCTTCTATGGCATCCATGGCTTTCAAGGCATCCTCAAAATTCCCTTGCTCCGAGTGCAGTTGCCCCAGGTACCAAAGAGCGGATGAATTTTTTGGATATATTTCCAAAGATTTGTCTATTGACGCTATGTTCAAAAACAGCCCTTTGCTGTTCTTGATATATCCGTATTTCCAAAAGACAAGGTGCGAATACAGCTGCTTGCCTCTGTCAAAAAGCAAAAAAGAAAAGATGGGAATCAAAATTATGAGGAATAGATTACGCATTAAGCCCGCTATGGCAAAACTGCGCTGCTCTGTCCGCAATGGCAGCAGGGCTTTCACGCAGTAAAGCAGGAATATCCAGTGGATTATCTGAATGAAAGCAAACATGGACATTGCCTCGGCTACTTCCATAACAGAAAGCATGGCGGCGAGCATTCCCGCTATGAACAGAAAGTGCAATTTGCCTGTTCTGAGATAGCGGAAAATAGACACAAACCAAGGCACTGCGAACAGGGCGCAGTAATAAATCCACCCCAGCCAGCCTACTTCCGTTAAAATTTGAAGGTACTGGTTATGCGTGCTGGTGTAAACCGTTGCTCCGTGCCTTATGTAGCTCTCTTCCAGAGTTGGCCAGTGCTGCATTGAGTTTGCGTAGTAGGAACCAAAGCCAGTGCCCAAAGGCTTTTCCTTGACAAGATTCCAAGCCGCTTGCCAGTTGTCCAGCCTGCTTGTTGCCTCTATCGGCGAATTTGAGCTGAAGAAATTGGAGTTGACGGCTATTATGGAAGAAAACATCAATGCCAAGAATATCAACGCGGCAAAGAATATTCCCAGATTTTTAGGCAGATTAAGTTTTTTCCACAGGAACAGGGCAGCTGTGAATATAATTCCGCACCCAAGCCCAAGCCAGATACCCATAGCATCTTCGCTGCTGATTTTGAGTACTTTTGTGTAAATGTCATCCCCTACTACGATGGATATAGAAGCTAAAGCTCCGATTGCTGCGGCATATCTTTTCCAAAAAGCATTGCTGTCTTTGCAGTAGATTAAAATTGAGCAGAACATGAGGAGCATGTAAAAGAACATTATTTCGTTTGCCAAAGGAAAAAGGCTTCTTATAGCTATGCTTTCGTTGTTTATGATTACCCCAAAAACTTGCATGATTAGGTGCATGTTTCCGCAGATGATTATGCTTCTGAACGTCCATTTGCCATAGATTTCTTTTTGCGAGAATACCAGCAGTGTTGCTGCGAACATTGAGAAGCATAGTATCATGTCGTCTGAGGCGAATTCAAGCGTTTCGTTTATGCTGGCGAATAGGATTATGGGCATTGCGAGGTAGGGGAGTGTTTCTATGGGAATTTTCAGTTGGTTTTTGAAGGCTGCTGTGATTAGCGTTATCAGCAGGATAATTGCTATTACGGAGCTTTGAGGCGCCAGAGGTTGCCTAAGGGAATAGATGATTGCGAATGAGGCGAAGGGAATTAGGGGCATTTCATGAAGCCATTATTGAGTTTTACAGAAAAAATAATACCATAAGCAAATTTAAGCTAAGTATTGACAAAATGCTAACAAAATAACTACGATGCATTTCATAGATAAAGTCTGCTGAGATTCATGCATTTAAGTGTTATTTTGATAAATACTCTCCATAGAAAAGTTAGTACCGCTTTTAATTTCTAATACTCTAATATGTTTTTCCATGATTTTGGTAAAGTTTTTTCTTAATATTATTTGTTCATCGCATGCTATACGAAAACATTCATATATTTCATTTATCTTTTCGTGGTTTTTGTAATCATTATCGCTTAAAAGCCGTGTTAAACAAAGACCTCGTAGGTATTGTGAATATCCAATGTCAATATCCCTATTTACTTTGAGAAGTTTTGAATATTTTAAATACTCAGACACTTTTTTGAACTTATCATTGTTGACCTGGATATCTGATGATGATAAGCCGTCAAATAATAAATCTGCGTATCGTATTGAACACTCTGGACAGAATTCTAATTCAGAAATAGCCCTTTCAAGTATACGTTTTTCTTGTTCGGTATCCGTTCCGATGTGCCTTTTGGCTTCAGCAAGATAAGGACTTTCGCTATTAGGGAATCTTTCATAATAGGTTTTAATTAGATGGCCAATTATATATTCAATGTCTCTAATTTCATCAGAGTCAGTGGTGCATAACTTTTTTGAATTAAGATACTCTAAAGTAAAAGAATAACCGCGCCAAGTCCACAATTCATTCGGAATATTGTTTAGAGTCTTGTAATATTTTTCAAGTTGTTCGCTGAGTTCTTCTATATCTTTTCCGAGTAATAGATAAGTCGCTAGCAAATCTACTGAACCTTTATGCTTGTCAAGTCCACGTTTCAATACGCTACAAGCATCTCTATTTAGATTTAGTTTTGCCAAGTCAGCAGCTAAATTGTAATAGTCATCGGCAGACCCTTCTACGCTATTGCTGGATATTACCTGATCCACTATGTTTTTTAGTGCATCGGTTTCATTGTTCTCCACATAGTCATACAATTTGATTTCTTTCAGCTTTTCACTCAAAGAAACAAAAGAAACATTCTCTCTCATATCATTTTACTCCTTTTAAATCAAAAATTTGGCGCACTCGTATATGCATCTTGTACTAGACATAAAATACCTTCATATTAAGCATAAACGAAACACAGGCAAATAATCTAAATTTAATTTCATCCAATTCAGCGTTGTCTTCCAAATCTAAATCATCATGCCAAGAATCAAAGTCTATAACAAATTCATAGCCTTGTTTTATTGCCCCGTATTGCTTTAGTATTGCTACCAGATTTTTAATTACATCTGGTGCTTTCAATTCAAAAATAACGTCAAGCCGCTTCCATGTTAGTCCCTTATCTGTCAGAAAAACTCTGTCGCCAGATTTTACAAGTGCAAACTCATATTCATCATCATTTAGCTTTGGGAAAATTAATGTTTTTAATACATCACATTCGGCTGATCTGTCTATTTCAAGATTTTTTTCTATGTCGTCTGTATTAGAATCAGTTGCATCAACAATTTGACCTTTCGGAGATGGTTCATTAATGTCATTATCGGTTAAATTCTTAGCAGTGTTATAAGGACCTTCTTGCCGCGATGGCCAAGACTTTACGAATATTTTATCTAGTTGATCGTTGAAATTTTCCTGGTTTGAACTATCATACGTTAATTTTTGAATTGGCAATTCAGCTTTAACATATTCATCTTTATCATACTCTTTAATGTCCGGAAGATACCCTCTGAATGCCCTGAAGCGTTGTCTTAATATAAGCACTTCTCCTTTTTCTTTGTTAAATAGCTGCAATTCATGAACAGATATTAACGGTTTACCACTCGCACGAAGTCCGCATAGCGCAGACAGGTCTTGTAATAATGGCAATTCACGGCTAGTTAAAAAAACCAAGTTTGCACAATTAGCTTTAATCGTCTCAGCTTCCTTATCATAACGCTGTTCAAGCTGATGTTGACTTTGGATAATCAAATTAAATCTTATGTTACGGCTCCGTGCAGCAGAAATCATCGACGGAAAATCTTCAATGGTCGGGAGAGAGGAGAACTCGTCCAAAATATAATTGATTCTCACAGGCATTTTCTTGTTCGGAAGCCCTTGGGCTTGATATATAAAATACTCATAACTCTGTTTAATAAAGACTGATACGAGTTTATGATAACTTGTTTTTTCATCAGGCATGATGAGAAAAACAGCCGTTTTTTCCTGCCCAACCGAATTCAATATAGGGTTACCTCTGGATAGCATCTGAGATAATTCCGGTTGAATAATAAAAACACGCATTTTGCTGTCGAATAAACTAATGATATTTTGTTGAGTCTTTTCTGCATTGCCAAGACTTCCTGTTAAGCTAGCTTCTATTATCTCATCATTTTTAATGTATTTTCCTATTGGCAAATTCATAAAATCGGATAATTTCATATATTCAGAAAACATTTTTCTTCTTAACTTTAATAGGTTACTTATATTTACCATTTCGGGCGGTAAATTATTCTCTTTGCAGATATGGAACAATAGCAATGTTAATCCAAGGAATAAATCACTTGCAGCATTGTCCCAATATGGATCCTGTACGCTTGTTTCCGCCAACATTAAATTTGTCCCTATGTCATTAACAAACTCATAGGCTTTAGCCATCTGTCCATGACAATAAAATATATATGGTATATACAAAGGGTTCCACGAATGTCCTTCTCTTGGGGTACGCAGATTTATTACCGTTATTTTATAGTCGTTTTTAAGCAGATCGGAAGCGGTTCTGTCGTAAATTTCACCTTTTGGATCAGTTACAACAATAGACTCGCCCGCATATCCCAATAATTTGACTGTCGGCATAACAAACAGACGGCTTTTTTTAGAACCCGTTGATCCTATAACTAAAGTGTGGGAATCGGATGCATCTATAAAAATCGTCTTATCTTCTTCGCGCCAAGCCAAAGGGGCACCTCCGTTTCCATCTAACGGAACTCCGTCATCTTTTTTCTTGAAAAACATTTCGGTACGTAAACTATATTTTGAAAAAGATTTAAAGAAATCTTCTCTTTGCTCAAATCTTGCTTCATGTTCCATGATTATAACTCCCTTTGCATTTCTACAATGCCATCATGCAATGTATTTTCTTCTTTAAGTCCCTTTTCTGGTATACTTAATCTGCTCTTACCTTTTTTGTTTAATTCTGTTAAATACTTTATGTGTTTTTCCAAGAACAAAGTAGCATCTTCTCTAGATTTTTTCTTTCTAGATTTTACTAGATAATCTGCAAAAAAAAGAAGGATGTCATCAATTGATGATGACCGATCATAAAAATAAACGCCGATATACATCATACATATAAGTGGTGTAAATTCAATTATTCCTTTTCCCCACTCATTTTTTATTAAATTTAATCTCTTCGGGTCTAATTCCCCGCAGCTCTGCTGCGAAATTAGTAACTTAGGGTATGGCAGAGAGCGAATATATTCATAAATCACACAATGTGAGTGTATTATTGTATCATTTCGTGTGTCCAGCGAAATATCGGCGTGTAGTATTTAGCGAGGATGTAGATTTAGGGCTAAAGGAAATATGCGAAGAAATAGAGAAGCGTTATGATATACGTTTTTT
>LIUI01000091.1 GCA_001462235.1 Fibrobacteria bacterium GUT307 | reverse complement strand
ATGGCTCTTTGCATAGAGAAATTTGCCCGTCATTATTACGAGCTTTACAATAAAAAAGACGGCAAGTTTTTGGAAAGCGAGTGCCGTATTTTGTTTTTGACCTATTTGAAACCTATCCTCAACGGCAAAGGCTTTTACTATGTTGAATCTGAAACCCGCAACAAAAGCCGCATGGATGTTTTGGTCGATTTTGGCACAGAGCAGTTTATAGTTGAACTTAAATTGTGGTATGGCGAGTCTGCGCACGAAAAAGCTTTGGGGCAGGTTTGCAAGTATTTGGATAGCAAGAGTAAAGACACCGGTTATTTGCTCACTTTTGATTTTAGGAAAGAGGATAATGTTGGTAAGCCTAGGATGGAGTGGGTTGAATATAATGGGAAAAGGATTTTTGATGTTATGGTGGGAGCTTAAATGCCATTCTTTCTGATATTACTTCTCTCCTTCTTTTCACAAGCAGCCGCAGAAAATATCGGTGGCTCTGCTCATATAGAAATCAATGCTGGAGTTTGGGGTGCACCTACTGCAAGCACATTTGCTATAGACACAATGGAAAATTTTGGCAGCAACTGGCGAGCTTTGAGGGTTCCCTTGCAAACCGGGCGGTATTTTGAAACCTTGCCGCCTTTTTTTATTCTTGGACTTGGCGCAAATTACAAGGATGATTTTTTGATTCATGCGGAATTTCCTTTGAGGCGGGATATTGAGGCATGGTATCAAGATTCTTATAAACGCACTTATGCTTTTGAACCATCGGAATTGGATTTGAATGTTCCAACAGAAGCGTGGGGAAAGTGGAATAATCCTGTGGGCTTTGTAAAATTCGGGCGCTTTAAACCGGAAATTTCTTCAACTCCAAATTCCATAATTTTAGGCGGTGCCCCTCACCACGATGCAATTCATTGGAAATTTGCCGCAGGGCTTGCAAGATATGATTTTATAATTTCCTCCCTGAACGCATGGCTTTCAAAAGAAGAAGATTCCTTGCAGGCAAGGATTACTATACCGAATGCTAGGGGACGCACTTATACGAAACATACCAAAAATTTGCTTTTGCACAGAGTTGGAATAGATGGCGGCTTTGGCTATATTTCCATCACGGAACAAAGTTTGATAGGTGGCAAAAATTTGGAGTTCAGGGATTTTTCACCATTCGCCGCATGGCACAATAATTTCAGCTATGGCTACAGCAAAATGAGCACGGCTTTTGAAGCGGGGCTTAGACCTATAAAAAATTCCGTATTTTATTGGCAGTTTGCAATGGAAGATATCCAAAGCCCGGTTGGCGAAGTTGAAGGCGATAAAGGCTATACAACGTTTGCATTCCTTGCTGGCTACAAACAAAAAATACCACTCGGAATTTACGGTGATATTGAAAGCAGGATAGACGCGGTTCGTACAGACCCGCAATTTAACAACAATAAAGTTCCTTTGCAAAAAATGACAAGCAGAAAAATTTACAACAGCAATTTCAGAGAACAGGGGAAACCCAATTTTGCAGATATGTACATAGTAGATTATCCGCTGGGCTATCGCAGGGGGCCAGATGCCATAGATTTGTGGTGGAATCTTAAATATGCTTCGGCTAGCAAAAAATTCGATGCAGAATTGGAAACCGCTTATTTAAGGCAGGGTGAGTGCAAAATATATTCCGACCATGAAGAATGCAGCCGGCAAAAAATTTTGAGCGGAAAAGAAGAAAAACTATTCTTGCTAGATTTCTTAACAAATTATTATTGCAATAAAAATCTAAACTTATACGCCGGAGCCGGCCTCCAAAGCCAGGAAAATAGAAATGATGCTTGGCTAAGGGCAGGAATGGGCTTGCGTTTTTTCTAAATTCCTCCCATGCCGCAACCTGATCCGCAAAAAAGTCCAAAACCTCCGCAAATGCCGCAAATGCGTTCAAAGAATTTTTTCTTTTTGGCTGCAATGTGCCTGCTTGCGCTTGTGATATTAAAATTGTATTCCGAAGATACGATAAAAGAAATTTCCCGCACCCAGTTTTTGGAATGGATGGCAGATTCTACCATTAGAATAGATTCCCTTAGCCTCCGCACCACAGCAGACGGAATAGAAATATTCGGTAAACGCAAACTTGAACCCTTCCGCTCATATATGCTCTATGTCCCGGATTCCACGGTTAGAGAATGGGAAAAAGCAGGTAAAACCGTACGAGTTTTGCACGATGACAGCACTTGGCTAAATCATCTGTTTGCATTTTTGCCGTTAATTTTGATTATGGTTTTGTTCTGGGTTATGATGGCAAGGCAAGCTGGCGGCTTTGGCGGGCGTGGCTTGTTCTCATTTGGCAGAAGCAAGGCGATTTTGATAAACAACGATAAAAACAAAACCACATTCAAAGATGTAGCGGGATGCGACGAGGCAAAAGCAGATTTGGAAGAATTGGTTGCTTTTTTGAAAGACCCTAAAAAATTTGACAAGCTGGGCGGGCGCATTCCAAAAGGCGTATTGCTGGTGGGGCCCCCCGGAACGGGAAAAACTCTTTTGGCAAGAGCTGTGGCAGGTGAGGCAGGCGTTAATTTTTACAGCATGAGCGGTTCCGATTTTGTTGAGATGTTTGTTGGCGTTGGCGCAAGCCGTGTTCGCGATTTATTTGAAACAGGAAAAAAGAATGCTCCCTGTATTTTATTTATAGACGAAATAGATGCGGTGGGCAGGCAACGCGGTGCAGGGCTTGGTGGCGGGCACGACGAGCGAGAGCAAACCTTAAATCAGCTCTTGGTTGAGATGGATGGCTTTGCCCCAAACGAAGGCGTTATCTTGGTTGCTGCCACAAACCGCCCCGATGTTTTGGATAAAGCATTGCTCCGCCCGGGACGCTTTGACAGGCAGGTTGTAGTGGGCTTGCCAGACTTGGTTGGGCGGGAAGCGATTTTAAGGGTGCATTTGGAAAAACGCAAAGTTCCCTTAGACAAGGAAGTAAATGTAAAAGACGTAGCAAAGGGAACGCCGGGCCTTGCCGGTGCGGATTTGGAAAATCTTGTAAACGAGGCGGCTCTTATGGCGGCACGTTTTGGCAATCCAACGGTCACGCAGCTTGATTTTGAAGAAGCGAGGGATAAACTTTGGATGGGTGCAGAGCGAAAATCTCTTTTGATGAGCGAAGAAGACAAAAGAATTGTAGCTTATCACGAAGCCGGGCACGCTCTTGTGAATCTTCTTTGCAAAAACGCAGATCCATTGCACAAGCTAACGATAATTCCCAGAGGCCGCGCTCTTGGCGTAACTCTCTCGCTTCCCGAAGACGATAAAGTCTCAATGAGCAAAGAGGCCGCAGAAGACCAAATTGCAATTTTGATGGCGGGGCGTCTTGCGCAGATTATGATATTCAACAAGCAAACCACCGGTGCATCAAACGATATTTTCAGAGCAACCGAACTTGCCCGCAAAATGGTAACCGAATGGGGTTTTTGCGAAAAGCTGGGACCAATCGCATACAGCAAAAACAACGATGAAATTTTCCTAGGCAGGGAAATAAGCAAACCAAAAGAGATGAGCGAAAAAACCGCAGAACTTATAGACGATGCGGTTAACGAAATAATTCAAATCCAGATAACCAGAGTAAATGAAATGTTGCTGGAAAACCGCGAAAAGTTAGATGCTTTGAGCGAGGCTCTTTTTGAACACGAAGTTTTGAACAGGGAAGAAATAGACAAAGTCATGGCAGGCGAATCTCTTTCCAGCACGCAGAAAAGCCGCCAGTATCAGCAGAGAAAGGAACGCGAAACTCAAGAGCAAAAAAAGGTTGAACCACCACCCGAACCGGGGACAGAGAAAGGAGTTGTGGTGGACAAAGAGGCGTAATGAGGAACCTGTTGCAACTCCCAGATGCAGATCTCTTAAAACTCTGCGAAATATCCGCATACAAAGGCTCCGGGCCCGGCGGGCAGCATAGGAATAAGACTAACTCTGGCATTAAACTCAAGTTGAGAGTTGAGAGTGGAGAGAGGAGAGTTATTGAAGCGTATTCCTGTGACGATCGCAGTTCGCATGTAAATAAGCAGTCCGCTTTGAAAAAATTGCGTTTGAAAATAGCCTTGCAAATACGGGAAGAACCTGCCGTGCAAATTCCTTTTTCTTTTCCGGGGAGTAATGGAAAAATTTCCCCAGACAACGATCTTTACCCGCAATTCATAGCAGACATTTTAGACCGCATACATTTTTGCAAAGGCGATTTAAGCGAGGCGGCAAAAATGTGGGGTTTGAGCAAAAGCGCTCTGAATAAAATTATCCTTCAAGATAAAAAGGTTATGGAAGTTTTTCAAAAGCATCTCCAATGCCAAGCAGGGAAGCCTCGTCAAAGGGCTTTCCTATCCACTGCAAGCCAACCGGAATGCCATCAAGATTGCCGCATGGCTGGACCAAGCCCGGCAAATTCGCCAGATTAACGCTTACCGTGTAAAGATCGGAAAGCACCATGCTCAAATGATCGTCTTCGCATACGCCTAGCAGTTGCGGAAGTCCCGGCATTGCAGGGCTTGCAATTACATCGCAAACGGAAAATGCTTTGTTAAAATCTTCTGTAATTATGCGGCGAACTTTTTGCGCCTGCACATAATAAGCATCGTAAAAACCGGAACTCAAAACATAATTTCCAAGCAAAATGCGGAGCTTTACCTCGCTTCCAAAACCCTCGCCTCTAGACATAGAAAATGTGTCCATTAAATTTTTTGCCTCTTTGCTCCTGTGCGTATAACGAATGCCGTCAAAGCGAGAAAGATTGCTGGATGCCTCTGCCGGGGCAAGTATGTAATAGCTTTCAATGGCGTAGCGAATGGACGGAAGCGAAACCTCTTTTAAGATAGCTCCCTCTTTTTCTAACTTGCCGAGAGCCGCTTCTATCACCTCTTTGCACTTTGAGTCCAAGCCATCTGCATAATATTCTTTTGGCAAACCAATCACTTTGCCTTTAATGCCTTTGCCAATATGTTCCCCAAAATTTGCGGCGGGTTTTGCACTGGTTGTGTTATCGTTTGGGTCTTGACCGCACATAAAATCCAAAACAGGGGCTAGATCTTTAACACTGCTTGAAAAGGCTCCTATTTGGTCTAAGCTGCTGGCGTAGGCTACCAAACCATAACGAGAAACTCTGCCGTAAGTGGGTTTTATGCCAACCGTGCCCGTGCATGCGGCTGGCTGGCGAATGGAACCGCCTGTGTCTGAGCCTAGTGCCAAGGCTACGGTTTCGCTTGCAACTGCAACTGCGCTGCCACCGGAAGAGCCACCCGGAACACGGTCTTTTGCGCAAGGGTTTATTACCTTTCCAAAATAAGAAGTTTCGTTGGAAGAACCCATTGCGAATTCGTCCATATTTGTTTTGCCAATCACAACAGCACCTGCCGCTTCAAGTTTTGCCACGGCTGTAGCGGTGTATGGAGAAACAAAATTTTCCAAGATTTTGGAGGCACAGGTTGTTTTTGTGCCTTCTATGCACATATTATCTTTAACCGCTATGGGAATTCCGTCTAAAACGGAAAGCGGTTTTCCATTTTTGAGGCGTTCGTCTGCTGCTTGTGCTTGCTTTAAAGCTCTTTCTTTGCATACGGATAAATAGGCGTTTAATTCCTTTGTTTTTTCAATTTTATCAAAAGCCTGCCCTGCTACCGCTACTGCGGAACTATTTTCAATATCTTTCCTTACTTGCTCCAGGTTCATTACTGCCTGCTTCCCGACCATTTCATCATATATAGAGACACTACAACGCCAATAAGGCTTACTATGTTTAACCTAAGCGTAAAAGCCGCGTTGAATCGCAACATATATAAATCTATCAGGAGAGGGCTGCCATCATCCACATAACCGATTTTGAGTTCCCAAGCCCTTATGAAAAAGTTGCGGACAACATTGTCTTCCCCGCCGGCATTCATAAGTGTGCCCATATACCCAAAGAGCCAGCCAAGACTCTCACCCAAAATACCGCCGAATATTAAACCCAGCAGCATAAAAATGGCTATTTTTCCAACATTGTGATTTACCGAGCGACTCATAGTGGGTATGAATATAGAAAAATTTAAAAAATAGCTTTCAAAATAAAGCCTACCACAAGCCCAATTCCTGCGGCACCGGCTATCCAAGCTAAGGGCGGTATGTTCTTTTTCCAAATAGGCGATGCCGGCAGGGGCATTTCTTTACGCACGGAACGGAGCCATGAAGCTAAGGGATGCAGGAGTTCGCGAGGCAAGCCGCTCATAACCAAGTCCAATTCCATTAGGCACCCATAAGCCGAGCCTGCTCTTTTAGAAGCATCCTTTGAGAGCATTCTGCATACAAGGCGGCGGAGTTCGTTTGGGATGCCTTCCGGGAAATCTGCGGAGGTTATATTTTTGCCCAAAATATTTTTTGATGTTTTTTCAGGATTGTCGTCTCTAAAAGGATGCTTGCCGGTAAGCATTTCAAAAGCAATTATCCCAAGGCTGAATATATCTGAGAATTCGGTTGCGTTTTCTCCCCGGACTTGCTCCGGGCTCATGTAAGCCGCCGTGCCGATAATTGTCCCGGGAATTGTGATTTCTTGATTTTGAACCCGTGCAATTCCAAAATCCAAAAGTTTTATTTGCCCGGCAAAATCAACCATTATGTTGCTGGGTTTTAAGTCTCTGTGCACAAAGGTTTTTGAGTGAACATGAATCAGCGCATTCAAGCAACCCCATAACACAGAACAAGCCGCCCACACCGGCAATATAGGTGCTTTGTCCAAAATTTGCTTGAGGCTCCAACCGTTTATAAATTCCATCGATAAATTCAGCTGCCCCTTTTCCATCCAATAACCATAGACCTGAACTATGTTCGGATGATTCATAGCCGCAAGAACCTGAACCTCTCTGTTAAATCTTTGCACTAAATCTTCGTAGCCACGTAGCGCAAGCTGCATACGCTTTACCACAAGCATTCTGTCTAGGGAGGGGTCATGGCAAAGCCAGATCTCGCCCATGGAACCTTGCCCAATGCAGTCTTGCACCGAGTATTGCCCTATTTTTTCGGGTGCTCTGAGTTTTTTCATTCGGAAAGTCTAACAAGCATTAATAGGAATAGCAATTCGCTGCCGTCGCCCGAGGGCAGAATTTCGCAGATGGCGTGTTCGCCATTCACTAAAATCTGAGTTTCTTCGGTGCCGCAGATTTTAAGGATTTCCATGAGATAGCTGGTATTCACACCTAAATGCAAAGGCTCGCTGCTAATGGAATTTTCATAGACGCAGGATATTTTTTCACGTGTGCGGCGGGAGCTTACAGCCGAGATTTTTATTGTTGAATCTTGAACGGAGAGCCTTGCGGTGTGGGTTGATTTATCTGTTGAAACATTTACCCTTTGCAAAATATCCAGCATTTCTGAGGTATTGAATCTTATTGATATTGGCAAATTCACCGGAATAACGGGGCGCCAAGAGGGATACGGGCCTTCCAGCAGTTTTGCGGTGACGGTTGCATTTGGAGTTTTGAATCTCAAATGAGTTTCCGAAAATCCCATTGAAACATTTGCCTCCGAATCTCCGATTGCAGCGGCTGCAGAAAGCAATGCCTGAATTGCGCGTGGCGGAATTATTGATTGCCGTGCCAGCGAAAAATTTTCTCCTTCTTCTGGTTGAACATATACCCTTGAAAGGCGGTGGCTGTCTGTGCCTACGGAAACCAATTTGGATTCGTCTGTTTCTAGCAAGATGCCAGTGAGCGAAGGGCGGTTGTCATTGTTTTTGCTTGCGGCAAAAGCTACCTTTGAAAGCAAAAATCCAAGGGTTGGAACTTTAAGCGTAACGTGGCTGTCTGGTTCTATATCTGGGGTTTTGATAAAATCTTCGGGACTCCTGCCTGTAAGGTCTGAATCCCGTTCTTCGCCCCATAAAACGGTCATGTTTAAGCCGTTTACAGAAACCGTTAATTCGCCATCCGGCGCGTTGGCTACGGTATCTGCAAAATCTATCGCAGCAACGGCTATTTCTCCGTTTTCTTCACCGTTTACCTGAATGTTGAGGCAAAGCCCAAGGCCCGTTACATCGGTTGCCGTAATTTCAAGATTATTCCCGTCTAAACGGAGTAAAAAACAACCTGCTATTGCAATAGCAGGCTTTGCCGGCACAACTAGCTTGGCAGCAGAAAGCGCCGGAGATAAAACCGATTTTTGAGAAGTAAATTTCATAGATGTAATATAGCAAAAAAAAATCAACTACCACCGAATTTTATAGCCTGCGTAACAATGACTATAATTGCCGCAATAGCAGCAATGGCTATTAAAACCCAGTGATTTGCTTTAACCGGGCGATATAAGTTTTCAACTTTTTCCCTGCGGGCATTAGCCCTACGTTCTTTACGGCTCATACTAAATCTCCATAAATCTCCATTTATCGGTAAATATAGAAATTGTAAAAATTCTAATTTAGAAACGCAGAGGCTAATTATGGCAGAATTTGAATGGATAAACAGCCTGCTCAACAAAGCGGGTATCTTGGCAAAAGGCACAGGGGACGATGCCTTTGTTTTTGGCGAATATTTGATTTCTGCAGATATGTCCGTAGAAGGCACTCATTTTAGGCTTGATTGGAGCACACCGGAACAAGCGGTTGAAAAATGCTTGCTCTCAAATTTTTCCGATATAAACGCTATGGGTGGCAGGGCAAAAGCAATTTTATTCTCAATTTGCATGAACAAAAAATGGAGCAAAAAAATAAGAGGCAAAATCGCAGATGAGGTGGTAAAAGTTTGCAAAAAACATAAAGTGAGAATTTTAGGCGGAGATACCGTAGGCGGCAATACCGGTGTTTTTTCCGTAACGGTTTTTGGAAAAACAAATGGTAAAATTTTATTGCGTTCCGCTGCCCAAAACGGTGATGATGTATGGCTGGCAGGCTATCCCGGCTGCTCCGGCACGGGGTTAAAACTTTTGGAAAACACACACGGCGAATGCAACCATAAACTCATAAATTTGCACAAAGTCCCCCGCCCCCCCCTAACGCTTGGCGAACAACTTGCAAACATAAAAGGCATAGGTGCTTGCATAGATTTAAGCGACTCGCTTGCAGAAAGTTTATTGCATATTTCTACCCAATCTAAAATTCAAATTCAAATAAAAGAAAAACTCATTCCGGTTTTCCCCGGAGTGGCAAAAAATGCCTTATTAAACGGCGGCGAAGATTATTGTTTGCTTTTCACAGCGAGAAAATCCGCAGAAAAAAGCATTTTGCAACTCGCAAAAAAAGAACAAATTTGCAAAATCGGTGAAGCAAAAAAAGGCAGTGGCGTTTTATTAGATGGCAAAAAAATTGAGGCAAAAGGATGGCGGCATTTTTAATCTTATTCTCGCTATTTTTAATTTCTTGCGAACCAAGCCGCTTGGAAATCGTGGAGGTTTTTGACGATAACACCCCCAAAGAGGCATACAAAGTTTCGCCGGATGGCGAAAAGGAAGCATGGTATTCCTGGTACAGAAACGGAATAAAGGCAGAGGAAGTGCCGTTCAAAAACGGAGTTCCAAGCGGTGCTTACCGCAAATGGAGCACAACAGGCTTTATAATGGAAAGCGGTGCTTACAAGGATTCCCTGCGTGAGGGAAAATGGACATTTTTTGCAAAAGAAAAAGTGCCTTATATGCAGGGTTTTTATAAAAAAGGCTTAAAGCATGGCAAATGGCTTCTCTTCAATGAAAGCGGAAAAATAACCGGTGAGCAATTCTACAGCAACGATTCTGCAATAGGGACCTGGAAAAAATTTAACAACGGAATTTTAATAGAAGAAAATTCCTGCCACATCTCAAACCCAACCGGCCATTTTAAATCTTATTCAAACGAGGGCAAGGCATCTATTTATCAGGAATGCCGTAATGGAAGGCCTTATGGAATTTTTATGTCTTATTATCCCGGAGGTTCCCTGCACAAGGTAGGGCATTTTGAAAATAATTTTAGAAATGGTTTGTGGGTTGAATATTTTGCAAGCGGAAAAGTGCGAAAAATTGAACATTGGATTGCCAGTATGCGAAACGGCGAGTGGGTGCGTTTTGACGAAACCGGCAAGATGCTTGCAAAAACAGAATTTATAGATGGTACCGGTTTTTTTGAAGATACTTCTTGGCAAAATAACAGAATGCACGGTGAAATTCGCAAGTCTTTAGGAAGCGAGTATTTGAGGATTGAAAATTATGAAAATGGGGTAAAGCAGAGCACAGCGGATTATCATAGAGATATTCCCAGACCCTTAGCTCTTGGCTTTTGGAAAAACGGCAAAAAAGAAGGTTCTTGGCGAACTTGGTATAGAAGCGGCGTGTTAAAGGACTCGCTCAATTTCAAAGACGGCGAACCTTTTGGTGCGCAATTCCATTACGACAGCACGGGCAGGCTGTACAAAAAGGATATGGTGCTTGGGAAAAATATGCCTACTTTGGTGGAAATGCAATAACTGCTTCACCAGGACTCGAACCTGGAACCAATCGGTTAACAGCCGATTGCTCTACCATTGAGCTATGAAGCATTGCTAGGTCTGTAAAATTTAGAAATTTTTTTGGATTCCGTCAAGGGTTTTTCATGTTTTTTTGCCTTTTTAGTCATTTGGCGCAAACACCTTATGGTGGAAGCTCTTTCTGTGAATTTCGCAATCCCCAAATTTTTCAATAGCGGCTAAGTGTGCTTTTGTGCCATAGCCTTTGTGTTTTTCAAAGCCATAATTGGGAAATTGCTCGTTAAATTTTACCATAAGCTTGTCTCTGTGAACCTTTGCAAAAATAGATGCTGCGGCTATGCAAGCAACCCTGCCATCCCCTTTGATTATGGGCATTTGCAAATTTTTTTCAATTTCCCTTATGTATAAGTTCCCATCGACTAAAATTTTATAAGGCAAATTCTTTTCGCAGAGCTCCGAAATAATCGGAGCGAGTGCACGCCTCATGGCCAAAAAATCCGCATTCAGAATGCCAATTTCATCTATCTCCTGTGCAGATGCCTCACCTATGGAATAATATTCGCAGCAATTTGGCAATCCTTCAAAAATCTGTTCCCTTTTTTTTGGGGATAATTTTTTTGAATCATCTAAAAATGTAAAATTCCCCTCTTTCAACACCGCTGCTGCCGCAACCACAGGCCCAGCCAAAGGTCCCCGCCCGGCCTCATCAACGCCTATCAAAATGCAATTTTCAAAATGGTTTTTTAGCTTGTTTTCCGCTTGCAACAGGCTTAGGCTTTGGGGTAAAAGTTCGGTGTGGTACATAATTATAGGTAGGGTCGCTAGCTTCCCCTAACCACAAGGACTAGCGACCCTATCAATAAATATAATAAATAATTTTTGCATAGGTTAAATTAAAAATATCCGTTTATATTCCAACATAAACATAATCCAATGTAGAATATATTAAACTATACGATGCCAATCCGGTACCTCATAGCCGCCGTCTTTTGGCAAAAGAGATTGCCAACCGCCTTTATCGTTTGGAAGTTTAGGGGCAACAACGCTATCGCTTCCAAAATAGTATGGCGGCAAAATTTCTGCATTGCGGTTTATCTGTTCTCTTGTTATAAAATGGTCCGGGTGCAAAAAATTGCATATATCTTTATCTTTTGGCCCCAAATCAATCTTATAGGTTGTAATTCCGTTCATATCGCCATCATTTACTGTTTTTATGCTCTGGTTTATTGATTTTTGCCAATTTTCCAAGAGTTTCTTTTTTTGTTCCTCGTCAATGCCTTGAGAATTTAACCATCCTTCAAGTTCTGTAAGTCCCGGTTTTTTTTTCGCAAGAGAATCTGCAACAGGGCAAAATGCTACGGAATACTTGCCGGATAACGCAATTTTTGCAATTTCCTCGGTATCTTTTTCTCTATTGCTTCTATGTACAACAAGGTAGGAACCTATAAAAACCAAGGCTAGAGTTACAAATAAAATCCCTGCTATAATTGCTATTACCATATCACTACCTACTCATGCACAAAAGTACCAATTCCGCTTTTTGTTAAAGAATCTATAAAATTTCCCTCTGCAAGTTTGAACACAAAAACGGGCAATTTATGCTCCCTTGCAAGAGCCACTGCCGCAATATCCATAACGGCCAAATTTTTTTCCAAAATTTCTTTATACGTTATATCGTCAAATTTCACGGCGGTTTTATCTTTAACAGGGTCTGCGGAATAAATACCATCCACCTTAGTAGCTTTCATCACAACATCACATTCGCTTTCCACTGCTCTTAAAACCGCAGCGGTATCTGTGGTAAAAAACGGGTTGCCTGTGCCGGCGGCAAAGAGAACAACGCTTCCGCTTTCCAGCAGGCTTATAGCTTTTCTGCGGTCAAAATAGCCACAGAGCGGTTCCATTCTAATTGCGCTCATAACCTCTGCTTTTTGCCCATGTTTTTCAAGAGCGTCTTGCATTGCAATGGCGTTCATAACGGTGGCAAGCATTCCCATGGAATCGCCTGCCGCACGGTTCATCCCACCCGCACTCGCAGATACCCCTCTAACAAAATTCCCGCCTCCAATCACAAGGGCAACTTGCGCCCCTGCCTTTACCGAGTTTGCAATTTCCTTTGCCACCCAGTTTATAATTGAATTATCTATCCCATGCCCTGAGCTTCCGGCAAGGGCTTCTCCGCTCAATTTCAAAAGACATCTACGAAATTTTGGCATTGCAAGCTCCTAAAATAAGCCTCCCAGCGGACTTGAACCGCCGACCTGCTGATTACGAATCAGCTGCTCTACCAACTGAGCTAGAGAGGCGTGCGGGGGTAATATAGAAAAAGAAAAACTGTAAGCGGGCTATGGTTGCTTCTTCTTTTTCTTGAACTCGGAATAAATGGAAATAGCCAGCCCGATAAATACAGCGATTGCACCGGCATCATCTATTTGCCCTAGGGCAGGAATTAAATCCGGGACCAAATCAATGGGGCTTAGAGTATATAACGCAGAAAGTCCCATAGCGGCGAGTTTAACTTTCAAACTTTTAATTTTCAACGCAATTTTGAAGGCGATAAAAACAATAAAAATGCAAATTGCCAGCACAAATATGCAAGTGACTAAAACGAGTGCATTATCAGGAAGGAATTTCATAATATTTTGTAAACTCGCAAATCAACGCCAATAAAACTTTATTCTGTTTTGGAGTTCCAACCGTAATTCTAACCCACTGCGGCAGGGCAAAACTGCTAAGATGCCTTATAACCATGCCTCTGCTTTCTAGCCAAGTTACAAATTCCTTTGCCGTTTTTCCTATTTTTACGCAAACAAAATTTGCCCCCGAAGGCAAAACCTCAAAGCCAAGACGCCGCAGATTTTGCGTGAGTTTTTTGCGTTCATCGCTATTATTTTTTAAAGATTTTTCAACAAAACGAAGATCGTCAAGAGCCGCCGCCGCCGTTATTTGTGCGGGGTAATTTGAATTGAACGGTGGCTTTGCTTTTTTGAGCGTGCTTATAATTTTTCCCGATGAAATTCCATAACCTATTCTAAGCCCTGCAAGCCCATAGAGTTTGCTGAAAGTGCGTGTGCACAAAAGATTTGGAAACATTTTAATCCATTTATGCAGGGGCGGTTCTTTTTCGCAGATAAATTCGGCATAAGCCATATCCAAAATAACAATAACATTTTTTGGAACTTTTTTCAGAAAATTGAAAATAGCTCTATTCGTGTAATAAGTTCCCGTAGGATTATTCGGATTGCAAATAAAAATAATTTTTGCATTTTTAAAACTAAGCAAACTATCAAGCGGATAGCAAAAATTCTCAAGCGGAAAAGCCTTATAGTTTGCACCTGCAATTTTTGTAGAAGAAGAATAAACCGAAAATGTAGAAGCGGCTCCCACAGCATAATCGCCCTTATTCAAATAAACTCTAGCTGCCAAATCCAGAATCTCATCGGAACCATTGCCAACTATCAAATTGTCCTCTTTAATTTTCCACTTAGAAGCAAGTTGTTTCACAAGTTCCGGCGCAGTCCCTCTGGGATACAAGTGCAGTTTAGCAGTGCATTTTTTATAAGCAGCCATTGCCGCGGGGCTTGCCCCAAGCGGATTTTCATTAGATGCAAGTTTAATCACGTGCGAAAGCCCGTATTTCTCCCTAATTTCATCAATAGACTTACCCGGAACATAATCCGGGATGGATTCAATTTCTTTTCTAGCTTGAAGCATAGCCGTAATCTAGTATTTTCCTACCGCCAGCAATGTAGAAAATCCGTCACCTGCTGGCCCAGCAGGCAGCGGCA
>LIUI01000090.1 GCA_001462235.1 Fibrobacteria bacterium GUT307 | reverse complement strand
GGAATACAATGGAATATGGAAAAATTGCTGGTTTTGGCGCACAAAGCAACAGCAAGAAATAGATTATTTAGAAGAAGGTGATGGCTGTTTGAATGGCTACGAAATAAAATGGAACCCAAAAGCAAAGGTAAAAGGCAAAAATTCCTTTTTGACAAGTTACAAAAACAGTTCTTTTGAAGTTATAGACAAAAGCAACATTGAAGATTTTTTGATGTAGAAGCACCAGAATCTATATTTTTCTAAATTTCAACAATGTCCACTCGCAAGCTACCTTCCAGCATTCAAACTTTTAGAAAAGGCTATGCTATTCCATACAGGAACTTATGCAATGGAAATCGCAAAAAAATCATCAAACGTATAACATTTATCACAAATCCGCATACCTGCAACCAAAGCTGCGATATATGCTTTGCGCAACAAGCTCCGCTGAGCTGGGAGCAAACTCAAGAAATGGATTTTGCGATAATTGAAAAAACCGTAAAAGCATTTTTGCCGCATGGCTTAACAGAAATTATACCCAGCACCATAGGTGAACCATTTTTATATTCCCATTTTGAGGATTTTCTAAAACTGGCAAAAAAATGCAATGTCAAAGTTAACATAACCACAAACGGCACATTCCCAAACGGAGGAATTGAAAAATGGATGCCCCTGCTCCAGCCCGTTTTAAGCGACATAAAATTCAGCGCAATGCACGGAAAAATTCCGCAGAGCGTTGAGGAAGTGGTTAGTGGTCAGTGGTTAGTGGCTAGCAGTATTTCTATACAAGCTACCCTTGGCAAAAATGACAAATTGGATAAAGTACCGAAGGGCGTAAATAGAGTAAAAATAAATGAGCCTTGGATATTGGGGCGTATGATATATGATGCTGAGCACGATTGTCCATTTCTCACCAAAGAAGCGTGGGTGTGGGTAGATGGCACTTTTCAGGTTTGCCCTAACCCGGATGCTCGTTTTGGAATGAGGACTAAATTTCCATTTGGGGATTTTGGGAACTTTGCAATGCAAGAACCTTTGGAAATTTGGAATGGAAAAAAGTATAGGGAATTTTGCAAAAATTATAAGGAAAATCCCATTTGCAAAAACTGCAAGATGAGATGAGACTTTTACTATATTCACTCTAATTCTAGAGTGGAGAAATTTTTATGGGATTACTAAAATCATTAACAGGCTCTGCCGGCGGCGTATTGGCAGACCAATGGCTGGAGTTTTTTGTTTGCGAAAGTATGGATGCCGATGTTTTGGCTACCAAAGGGCAAAAAAAAATCAGCAAAAGGAGCAGCAATACCAAAGGAGAAGACAACATTATCTCCAACGGCTCCGGACTTGTGGTAAACAAAGGGCAAGCTGCTATAATTATAGACAACGGCCGCATTGCGGAGTTTTGCGCAGAAGAAGGGCACTATACTTATGACCAATCCTCGGAACCTAGCATTTTTCACGGTGGGCTTGGGCAAGGTCTTGTTGGCGCTATCAAAAATATGGCAGACCGTTTTAAATATGGCGGCTCTCCCGGCAAAGACCAGCGTGTTTATTATTTCAATACAAAAGAAATTTTAGGAAATAAATACGGCACGCCAAATCCCATTCCTTACCTAATAGTTGACCCAAACATAAACCTGCGTTTAACCATAGGGCTAAGGGCAAACGGAGAATATTCCTACCGCCTTTCTAACCCCGCTCTGTTTTATGCCAATGTTTGCGGCAATGTAGAAGAACAATACACCAGAGATAAAATAGACAGCCAATTAAAATCAGAGATTATCACCGTGCTTGGCCCCTCGCTTGCAAAACTCGGCACGGGCTTGGAATATCATGAGATTAGCTTCCATACAGAGAAACTTGCAGATATTCTCAATGAGGCACTTAGTGCCAAATGGAGAGATGTAAGGGGATTAGAGATTGTAAATTTTGGAATAACCTGCTCCGCATCACCGGAAGACGATAAGAAAATCAAAGAGCTTCAAGCTACAGCAGTAATGCGAGACCCAACTATGGCGGCAGCAGCTTTGGTTGGTGCGCAAAGCGATGCCATGCGGGCGGCGGCGGCAAATCAAGGAGGCGCAATGCAGGGTTTTCTTGGCCTTGGAATGGCCACCCAAGCCGGCGGCATGAACCCCCAAGCTCTATTTCAAATGGGCCAGCAAACGCAGCAACAACCAGCCGCTCCGCAAGCTACCCCGCAAACTGCACCGCAAGCCGCATGGGCTTGCTCATGCGGCCATACTGGGAATACCGGCAAATTCTGCGGCGAATGCGGAAAGCCTGCCCCGGCTGCTAACTGGACATGCTCTTGCGGCCATGCGGGGAATACCGGCAAATTCTGTGCAGAATGCGGGAAACCCAGAGCTTAAAACGAGAAATTTATGGATATAAAAGAATATAAATGCCCTAATTGCGGAGGAGCGGTTAAATTTGACAGCTCTTCTCAAAAAATGAAATGCCCTTATTGCGATGCGGAATTTGAAATAAAGGCCTTGGAAGAATGCAATTTTGATTGGGGCGAAAAAAAATCCGATGAAATCTTAAATGAAAATGAACTGGACGATTTAAGCACCGGAGTTTGCCCTTCTTGCGGGGCAGAACTTTTGGGTGATAAAAACACCGTTGCTATGGTATGCCCTTGTTGCGGCAACGCACAGATTGTGAGCCAAAGGCTTTCTGGCTTCTTAAAACCGGATTATCTCATTCCTTTTAAGCAAGACAAAAAATTTGCAATAGAAGCTCTGAAAAGATTTAGCAAGGGCAAACGCCTTTTGCCGGATTTTTTCACAGAAGACAACCACATAAACAACATACAAGGGCTTTATGTTCCCTTTTGGCTTTTTGATGCAAAAGCAGACGGACATATATGCTACAAGGCAACCAAAGAAAAAACCAGAAAAGACTCCTCTTTTGTATATAAGGAAACCAGTTTTTATTCCATAGTAAGGGACGGCAGCATATCTTTTGAAAAGATACCCGTTGATGGTTCGGAAAAAATGGATGATACTTATATGGATGCCATAGAGCCTTTTAATTACAAGCAACTAAAAGAATTTCACACTTCTTTTTTAGCAGGCTACATTGCAGAGAAATACGATGTGGATGCGGAAAAAAGCAAGGAAAGAGCAGAAACAAGAATTGAGGCTTCGGTAGAGGATGAATTTGCCAGCTCAATAGAGGGCTATGATTCGGTTGAAGTTGAAAGTTCTTCGATTAACGTTAAAGGCAGTACGCCAAGTTATGCGCTTTTCCCTGTGTGGGTGCTTAATACCAAGTATAAAGAAAAGAATTATCTGTTTATGATGAACGGTGAATCCGGCAAACTTGTTGGCAAACTGCCTATTGATTCGCGTAAAATTTGGAAATACGGTTTTATATATTCGGGCATTGTAAGCGTTATTTTTGCCATTCTTTGCCTTGCTGCTTTTTTGCTTAATAAAGAAGGTTTCATGAACCTTAATATATTGAGCGCCAAAGAAATATTGGCTTATACGCTTTCGCTATTGATATTTGCTTTGGGAATTGGGTTTGGATATGTTTGGAGTTGGCGGTCCTCAATGAACACGGCTGTATCGCCGGGGCAGGCAAATGCATATATGGTTGAGAACAGTCTTAAATTCAGAGAAAAAAAAGACAAGTTTCTTTACAACTCTGTTTCCAAAACCAAACGCTGAACATCTTTTTTTATTTGCTCTTTTAAAGCATCCACGCTTTCAAATTTAATCTCATCTCTAAGCCGTTTGCTTAGTTCCACAGATAATTTTTTGCCGTATAAATCACCATCAAAATTTAGCAAATGCGCTTCCAAGCCAACAGGTCTATTGCCAAGCGATGGGCGGCAACCAATATTGATTACGGCTTTATGTTTTTGCCCATCAAAAGAGGCTGTCCCGGAATACACGCCGTTTTTTGGCAAAAGTTTATGCGGCGCAAAACCCAGATTAGCAGTTGGAAAACCAAGCTGCCTCCCCTGCCCCAAACCGTGTTCCACAATTCCGCAAAGCGAATAATTTCGCCCAAGCATTGCATTTGCCAAATCCAAATTCCCGCTTTTAACGGCTTCCCTTATGCGAGAAGAGCTAACCGCTTCGCCACCAAATAGAACCGGGTTTATTTCGTAGATGGAGAGATTTGGAAAAAAGGTTTTTAAGGATTCTGCGCTGCCTTTACCACCTCTTCCAAATCTTTGGTCTAAACCAAGCACCCAAAGTTTTGCACCGTATTTTTTTATGGCAAATTCTTCCACAAAAGAGCGAAAGGGCATTGCGAATAAATCTTTGTCAAATTTTTGCAAAACAAGAGGAACTCCGCAATGTTCCATAAAATCTCTTTTTTCTTCGTCTAATGTTAAAAGTTCCGGGTGCCCGGGTTCTTGAATAACGTGCCTTGTGTGCGGTTCAAAAGATATTGCAAGATGCGGCATTTCATTTCTTTTTGCCTCTGATTTCAATGCCTCAAATAGGGCTTTATGCCCCAAATGGCAACCGTCAAAATTACCCAAAACTATGGCAGTCACTTCCTGCTCCTCTAAAATAATCCGCCGCCTGCATTCTTTTTTTGCCCTCTGCTTGAACTTCCAAAATAGATAAAATTCCATTTGCAGTTCCGGCAAAAACCGCATTTTTCTGGATAAATATTTCACCGGGTTTTAAATTTTTTTCCAACTCGGAAATTTCCGTTTTCCTCAGAAAAATTTTTTGCCCATTCAGGTTTGTGTATGCACCGGGCCAAGGAGTAAATGCGCAAAGCCTTTTATGAATTTGCAAGGCACTCGTGCTCCAGTCAATAAGTCCGTCTTCTTTTTTTAGTTTTGGCGCGGGGCTTGCCTTTCCGTGATTTTGCTCAAGTGCGGTAAAATTTCCGCTTTGGAGTTTTGCAAGTGCGCCATCCAATGCATCACTGCCCGGGATTACCATTTTTTTCAATAAAGTTTCTGTTGTATCGTTTTGTTCTATTTTTATTTCCCTCTGTTCCAAAACGGGACCGTGATCCATTTTTTCGTCTAGCAAAAATACTGTTAAGCCTGTTATTTGCTCGCAGTTTGCTATTGCCCATTGCACAGGAGCGGCACCCCTATACTTTGGAAGCAAACTCCCATGAATATTTATAGCACCAAGTTTTGAAGCAGCCAAAACCTCTTTGGGCAAAATTGAAAAAGCAACAACCACAAAAATATCCGCATTTAATTTTTTCAATTCTTCTGCAAAAGCAGGGTCCTTAACGGAGTTTGGCTGTAAAAGAGGGATGCCGGCTTCCAAAGCCGCAAGCTTCACGGGTGGCGCATGCAATTCCATTCCTCGCCCCACCGGCTTATCCGGCTGGGTAACAGCGGCTATTACCTGATGTTCGCCTTTAATCAAATGCCTTAAAAATTCGGCAGAAAATTCAGGCGTTCCCATAAATATTATACGCATGGTTTGTATGAATGTAGAAAAATTTCTATATTGCAAGCTAGAATGTCCTTTGTTAAAAAATACAGAAGTAAAGATGCTACCGGCATAGACATTGCACCTATGCTGGATATGGTGTTTATTTTGCTCATATTTTTTGTAGTCACAAGTTCTTTTGTAAGAGAAACCGGCGTAGATGTCAATAAACCCAAAGCCAGCTCCGCAGAGGAGCTTGCTAGGGAGAGTATTTTGATAGGCATTAGCCGGGAAGGGACAATCCACATTAACGAGAGCCAAGTAGATTTAAGAACCCTGCGTTCTGTTCTGCGGCAGATGGTTGCAGAAAAACCAGACCGTGCCGCCGTTATAGTAGCAGACAGAGAAGCACCCAGCGGCAAAATAGTAGACGTCCTGGACGAATGCAACATAGCCCGCGTTAAAAAGGTTTCCATTGCCGCGAATAGGGAAGAGTAGTAGGGACCATGCAAGCATGTAGTAGGGGCAAGGCGCGCCTTGCCCCTACTACTCGCTACAACGCCCTATACGCCCCGTTTTACATATCTTCCAATTCTATTCCCTTTGTTTCTCTCACTTTTGCCCAAACAAAGAATATGCTCACAAAAGCAAAGAAGCAGTAAATACCGTAAGCTCCGCCTAAACCTATTGTTACAAGCAAAGTTGGGAAAGAAACGGTAATGGCAAAGTTAGAAAGCCATTGTGCCAACCCGCCCAAAGCGAGTGCTGCGCCGCGAATTCTGTTGTTGAACATTTCACCCAGCAATACCCAGCAAACGGGACCCCAAGAAGAAGCAAAGAATACAACATAGAGATTGGCAGATATTACCGCTATGTATGCAGTTGCACCGAGAATTTCCGGATTGCCGTTTGCATCTAAACCCGCTGTGCCAAAGATCGCAGCCATAATGCCTAGGGTTACAAACATACCCACAGAACCAACTAAAAGCAGGGGTTTGCGGCCAACCTTGTCCACCAAGGCTATTGCTATAATTGTGCTGGCTATATTCACAGCAGAAGTAATAACGCTGGTCATCATGGCATCTTGCTGGGTAAAGCCAACGGATTGCCAAAGAACATTACCGTAATAAAAGATAACATTTATGCCAACAAACTGCTGAAGAGCAGCAACGCCAATTCCAACCCAAACTATAGGGGCCAAGCGGGTTTTGCCGGATACTTTTTCCAACAAATCGCTGAACTTCGGTGCAATTTCGGAACGCAAGCTCTTTTTAATATCTTCTATTTTTTGTGCAACAATGCCGGGAGAAAGGATTTTGCCCAAAATTTCACCCGCTTTTTCGTGCTGTTTGCGAGCCACAAGATAGCGGGGGCTTTCCGGGATAAGCAAAACCAGCAAGCCGTAAAGAGCCGCTGGGATGCACTCTGCCCAAAACATCCATTGCCAAGTTTCAAATTTGCCTATTCTGGTTACATCTATGGGCAAACGGGTAACGGAATCCATAATTACAGCACCGCCCCCGGCCACAGAGCCAAGCACATAGTTAGAGAGTAAAGCTGCAAAAATGCCTATAACTATGGCAAATTGCTGCATGCTGGCAAGCCTGCCTCGCAAAGCTGTTGGGGCAATTTCTGCAATATAGGCGGGAACAATAATGCTTGCCGCACCAACGCCAATGCCGCCAAGCACTCGCCAAACAATAAATTCAATCATATTCCCAGCCGTGCCAGCACTTGTAAATACATAAGGATAACCGGAACCTATTGCGCTAACTAAAAAGAGAATGCTAGCAGCAATCATAACCTTTCTGCGCCCGAATTTATCTGCCAAAGCACCTGCGAAAAAGGCACCTATTGCCGCACCAAAAACTCCTATTGCTGCTGCAAGCCCAAGTTGGGCATCGTTTGTGCCTAACTTAAATTTTAGCGCATCCAAAGTTCCGTTTATAACCGATGTGTCAAAACCGAACAAAAAACCGCCAATGGCGGCAGCACAAGCTATGAATAGCGCATAACCTACGGAATAATCTTTTTGAACCATTTGTAACTCCTTGGGGTGAAATTTTATAGGGAAAAATAGTAATTTCTATTTTATGCCTAATGCGTAAATTTAATGTAACATGTGCTGAAAAAGCACGCTTGGAGGGCAAGCCATGAACACAGCGTTGATTTTTGCCGGAGGAACCGGAATAAGGATGAATTCCAATGCTAAACCCAAACAGTTTTTGCAAATTCGCACAAAACCCGTGCTTATATACACATTGGAACATTTTGAAAATCACGAGGATATAGATAATATTTGCATTGTATGCTTAGCCAGTTGGGTTCCTGAATTAAAAAAAATGTTAAAACTGTACGGAATAACAAAGGTAAAATGGCTAGTTAAAGGCGGGAACACAGCTCAAGAATCCGTATTTAACGGACTTTCCGCAATATATGCGGATACTCCCAAACCTAAAGAAACCGTTGTTTTAATTCACGATGGAGTAAGGCCTCTAATAGATGGTGAATTAATCACAAAATGCATAGATGGCGTCAAAAAGCACGGCTCTGCCATAACAGTTGCGCCGATAGGTGAAACAATTATAAATATAAGCCAAAATGATGCAATAGAAACAATAGAAAGTGTGAAAGAACGTTCCATACATAAATTTGCCAGAGCTCCTCAATGTTTCTTTCTGGAAGATATTTATGCAATTCATAAAAAAAGCAAAGAGAATGGAATAAACGGAGTTTTAGATTCGGCAACTTTAATGCATCAAAACGGACATACATTATTTGTAGTCAATGGCCCCGACAAAAATATTAAAATCACAACGCCAATAGATTACTATATATTCAAGGCATTGCTAAATGCAGAGGAAGATGCCCAGGTTTTTGGAATATGATGGAGTATTTCAAAAACAAAACCATTCTTGTAACCGGAGCAACCGGCTTATTGGGTTCTGCTTTTATTAAGAGTTTGCTTGCAGAAAATCAAGGAATACGCATAATTGCACATGCGAGAAACAAGAGTAAAGCCGAACAAATTTTTGCCGGCAAAGAATTATCTTTTATTTATGGAGATATTACTCAAAAATTGAATATCGACGAGCCGATTGATTATATTGTACACGGAGCAAACGCAACTGCATCAAAAGAGTTTGTGGATTTCCCTGTTGAAACCATAAAAACTATTTACGAGGGAACTTTAAACACATTGGAACTTGCAAAGGAAAAATCCGTTAAAGGTTATTTATACTTATCTTCAATGGAAGTTTACATAGACATAGATACCACAAGTGTAAGAAGCTGTTATCCTAAAGGCAAGCAACTTGCCGAGAGTTTATGCATTAGTTATTTTCATGAATACGGAGTTAATGCCAAAATTGCAAGATTAGCGCAAACATTTGGCCCTGGCATAGATTTAGAAAATGATAACCGTGTATTTGCGCAATTTGCACGTTGTGCCAAGGAAAAGAGAGATATTGTTTTGCACACAAAAGGTGATACAAAACGCAGTTATTGCTATATTACAGACGCTGTGACTGCAATGCTGTGGATTCTCGCTAAGGGAAAAAGCGGCGATTTTTACGATGTTGCAAGTAAAATACCGCCTGCGTCAATTCGTGATATGGCGGAGTGTTTTGGAAACGTTGTTTTTGATATTGCAGATAATGCAGAAAAATTAGGTTACCCTCCGGCGGCGGAAATAATTTTGGATACGGCAAAGCTAGAAGGGCTGGGGTGGGAGGCGGATAAGAGTATTGAGGAAGGTGGGATTAGGGAGATGGTTAGGAGGTTAAAAGCCATTTCAATACGTTAGTTTTAATAATTCCGTTAAAGTTTTGCTCCGGCAATATCTCGTCCATTGTCAAAAGTAGTTTTGAGTGCTGATCTTTTATCGCTTCAAGCGAACGAAGTTCTCTTTTCAAAACTTCCTCTTTTTCTGTGTTAAACGATACTTGAATATACAGACTTTCTCCATTCGGTTTCTTAGCCAAAAAATCAACTTCCATATTATCCACTATGCCTGTATAGACCTGATACCCTCGCCTCAAAAGCTCCAAATAAACAATATTTTCCAAAATATGCCCGTAATCCTCGCTTCTATCACCGGCAATCAAACGCCTAAGCCCATTATCCACAGCATAATATTTTGCATTATTTGCAAATATCTTTCTTCCCTTTACGTTGTATCGCTGCGCTTTGTAAATTAGCATGCTTTTTTCTATGCCTTCTATATAGCGAGCTATCGTTTTATTGCTCACATTATTTCCATAACTTGCAAGAGTATTGGAAATTTTATTTATGTTTTGAAAATTTCCGGTTTCTGCATACAAGTA
>LIUI01000089.1:32399-33320 GCA_001462235.1 Fibrobacteria bacterium GUT307 | reverse complement strand
CCAGTGAGAATTTCATGCTGCATAATCGGGTTAATCCTTTTCATCGGGGGTATCGGGGTTCTGACTAATTAGCCATCATTTTCAAGTCTTTCCAAAAGTTCTTCGCCGCTCAAGCCACTCTTAACCAATTCTTTAACGCGGTTCAACAACCTAGCCTCGCCTCTCTTATCACCTCTCGCTTCACCTCTCTTCTCTCCTTCCTCACCAGCATAAGCCAAGGCAGCGGCGTAATCGCTGATAAATTTCTTCTGGCGCTCGTATTCCATAACTTCCTCTTGGCTTTAGTCACCTATTTTCAAGTCTTTCCAAAAGCTCTTCGGCACTCAAACCACTCTTAACCAATTCTTTAACACGGTTCAACAACCTCGCTTCGCCTCTCTTATCGCCTCTCTTCTCACCTTCCTCACCAGCATAAGCCAAGGCAGCGGCGTAATCGCTGATAAACTTCTTCTGACGCTCGTATTCCATAACTTCCTCTTGGCTTAAATTAGAAATTTTTGCCGACTCAAATATAGCCTCCAAAGCCCTATCCTTGCAACCACCCGGCCTCTCAGGCAATGTATCAATCTTCTTAAAAAGAAATACAAGCTGCTCAAAGGCATCACGGCAATCATCCCAATTCTCTCTGCCAAACCTGGGAAGCATTAAATAAACCATGTGCATCATATCATAGCGAACTTCCGGGTGAAGGTCGTTGGATACGGACAAGTATTCAGCAAAAAGAGCAAAGAGTTTTTATTCTGCTCTTTTGTGAAAACTATTTTGAATATAGTGTCATTGGTTATCTTCGCAAAGACTTCTTTTGGCATAAAACCTCCGTTTTTGTTCTTCTATTTACTTAGACGGAAAAAACGGGGGAAAAGTTCAAAAAAAGTGACTTTTTTTATTTTATTCGGCACATCCTGTGCCCGGCGTGCAAAC
>LIUI01000089.1:16079-32265 GCA_001462235.1 Fibrobacteria bacterium GUT307 | reverse complement strand
GGCACATCCTGTGCCCGGCGTGCAAACAACTGTTGACGGATTTTGCGTTTTTTCTTACAAATGCCTGAGTGCTTCTGCTATTAGTTTTCCTGAGTCTGCGCTTTTGCCTAGGATTTCGGCGGCTTTTTCTACGGCTTTTTTGGCTCCGGGGTCTTTTACGCCAAGAGTGTGGAGTGCTAGGATTGCTTCTTGTTCTGCGAAAGGCATGGCTACGGAAGAGTCGCCTGAGCTTGCGGAAATTGCTAGGGCCTTGTCTTTTAGAGCCAGAACTAACATCTCGGATGTTTTTTTACCTATGCCCTTTATTTTGGAAAGACCTGCGGAATCTTCCATCGCTATTAAAGAGAGCAAATCACTTGGTGAAATGGAACTCAAAATTCTCTGCGCCATTTTTGGCCCTATGCCGGTGACTTCTATCATGTTCAAAAAGAGTTCCTTTTCTTGCATATCCAAAAAGCCGTAAAGAGTTAGGGAATCTTCCCGCACAACCAAATGTGTTAATAACGTGAGTTCCGAACCCTCGCTCGGGAGCATCTCGCCTGTGCGAGCACTCACATTAACGCCATAGCCAACACCGCCGCATTCTATAATTGCAAGCAGCGGAGTTTTTTGCGCTAAAATTCCCCTCAACCGCTCTATCATTTCCATTCCCAAGAAGTGCCGTCTTTATTGTCTTTAATAACAACGCCAAGAGTTAGCAGAACATCTCGCAAACGGTCGCTCTCCGCCCAGTTTTTAGCGGCACGGGCTGCGTTTCGCTCCTCTATAAAAGATTCCACTTTTGCAATTTCATCTGCCGAATGTTTTGGTTTTTCTGCCTTTTTAAGCAAATTAAGCCCAAGAACACTGTCAAATTCCCTTATAAGAGCAGCCTTTTCACTGCCCTCCAACGAAGAATCCGCAAGCATCATATTCAAAACACCAAGAGCCGCAGAGGAATTTAAATCGTCTGCTATGTGTTCCCTGAATTTTAAACTCCATTCACGGGCATCCACACTTTTTGCCTCTCCGTCAAGACCTATAAAAGGTTCTACCCTTCTTCGCAAAGCATTCAGGGAAATCTTTGCGTTTTCCATGGCTTCCCAACTGAAATTCAAATAGTTGCGGTAATGGCTCGTCAAAGAGAAAAGCCGGTAAACAATGGGGTCAAAGCCCTTTCTGATTAAAGAATCCAGAGTTAAAAAATCTCCGCTGCTTTTGCTCATTTTTTCCGGACCGCCGTCTTTTGGAAAACCTTCTCTCAAAAATTCACCGTGCATCCAGAATCTAACGAACTGCTTGCCCGTTGCACACTCGCTTTGAGCTATTTCGTTTGTGTGGTGAACGCGAATGTGGTCTGTGCCGCCGCAGTGAATATCCAAAGTTTCACCTAGATGCGCCATTGACATCGCAGAACACTCCACATGCCAGCCCGGGAAGCCTACTCCCCAAGGGCTATCCCACTCCATTACTCTTTTGCGATTTTTAGGGCTAAATTTCCACAGGGCAAAATCCGTTGCGAATTTTTTTTCGCCTTGGTCTATGCGCACTCCGCTTTTTAGGCCGGCAATGTCTATGTGAGCAAAATCAGCATATCTTGGGAATTTCATAGAATCAAAATAAATACCATCGCTTGTGCGGTAAGTAAAGCCTTTTTCTTCCAGTGTTTTTATCAACGCAATTTGGTCTTTTATATGGTCGGTCGCTTTGCACCAGACTGCCGGAGGAAGTATATTCAGAAGTTTTAAATCTTCTTGGAATTTTTTTGTGTAAAAATCCGCTACTTCCCAAACACTTTTGCCCGTGCGTTCCGCACCCATTTCCATTTTGTCTTCGCCTTCGTCTTCGTCGCTTGTTAAGTGACCCACATCCGTTATATTTATAACGTGACGAACCTTGAAGCCAAAGTATTCAAGAGACCTGCGAAGCAAATCCTCAAAAAGGTAGGTGCGCAGGTTGCCTATATGCGCATAGTGGTAAACGGTTGGCCCGCAAGCGTAAAGACGAACTTCGGGAACTCCTTCGGGAAGAGTGAACTGCTCTTTTGCACGAGTTGCGGTATTATAGAGAAAAAGTGGCTTTGTAATCATAACGTGAAACCTTTATTCCTGCCTGCGGCTATAAGTTTATCAACAGCATCTTCACCCGGCTCGCTTGGCGGCGATTGAATAATTTGCGCAGGCGGAGGTGGGGCTATTACTCTTGTAGGTGCAATGGGTTGAACAGGCTGAATTGATGCAGCCGGCATTGCCCTTGTTGCCGATGGTGTTTTTCCGGGGGGTATATTTACAAAACCACCGGCCATTACTATAACTTTTGTTCTGCCTTTGTATTCTTCGCTTATGCCCGTGCCTACCTTTTCAAAATTTGATGGGTCTTCCACGGGATTGTTATAAAATCCGTCTTCGGTTTTTGTCCAGTTGAAAATTCTTTTAATTTCCCTTACAACTTCTCCGTGATTCTTTACGGAATATCCGGGTTCAAAAAAATGATATACCGTGAGGCGTGAAGCAATTTTATTGTAATGATCTATAAGCAATTTATCGTTTAAAGCCCTAACCAATTCCCTTTTTATGTCTTCCACATTTTCGGAAGGGGCTTCTACTGTTGTGACAATAGCATCGCCGCAATCTTTGAATGTTGAACAAACATCGGCAAAATCTATGTTTCTCTTTGTGTATTGCGTTACCGTGTCCATTATGGATTGCAGCACTATGCGAAAACGGGAATCCACTAATTCTTCCCCTTGGTCCACCGAGGCATTTTCTTGGTCCAAAACATCCAGCAAATTGAGCTGGTCTATAACAATAAGGGCATCTACATGTTTTTTCAGTTCTTCTATGCCAAGTTTTGCAATTTTGCGTTTATCGTATTCTTCTCCGGACGGCATTGAGGCAACGCCTATGGTAAGTGTGTTGCTTTTTCCCTGCTGAACTTCCTTTGCCGCTTTTGCAACCAAAGGCGCTGCTCCGGTTCCGGTTCCGCCGCCCATACCGGTTACAACCAGCACCAATTCTTTATTTTTGAAACGTTTTTTGAACTGTTCGTAATATTTATCGCCTAATTCTTTTCCCACTTCCAGTTTTCCGCCTGCGCCCAAATGGGTGTTGGAGTCCACCGAACTCAGCCAGATATTGTCTTTAAAACCAAGTTTATCCAGTTCTTTCATGGAACTGCCGTCTGAATTTATACCCACAAAATCCACCAATTCGTTTGTTAAATTCTGGTTTTTCAAACTCATAACAACATTTACGCCGTGAGTTCCAACGCCCGCAAAACAGACGGAAATCGGGCGTTCATAGGTTTCGCCTGCGCTCTCTATTAGGGGAAGGCGGTTTGCATTTTCATCAACTTCTATTTGAATCAAAGGACCTTGCTGAATTTCGGTTTCCAGTCCGGCGTCGCGGCGTATGGTTTGCATTATTTTATTCAGATCAGGCATTAAATCCTCCGTGTCTAATGAATATAGAAAAGTTCATGAAGCATTATTCCTCAAAAAGGAAAAAAGCTTTCTGGTTTTTCTCTTGATTTTGGAAGTGCCTTTCGGCTCTTCTTCGGCAATCAAACTTTGCAAGGAACCAATGCCGGAAGAGGGCAAATCTTCCCTAGTTTCCTTATTCCACCTCGCAAATGCCCTTCTCGCCGGAACATCAAAGACCTCAGTCGCCAGTTTTTCCAGACCTTTCAAGGGCAAGGGACATTCCAAAATGATATTTTCCGGTTTGCAAAAATCAACCTCAGCCAAAATCTCCTTTATATCTGCCAGCAAAGAATACATAACGTCCCGCGTAAAGTAATTCAATACGTAATTGCTGATTGTGAGCTTCTTTTCGTTTTTCCCCGGCAATTTCAGCCTGCCGTATTTAAAACTCTCCCCGGTTGGGTTTTCCAGAACACAGGATGCATACTCCAGCAAATCCGAGCAATCGTCTGCGGATAAACGTTCCTTTGCTTGGTCGGAAATTTCGGCATTTTTCACCATTTCGGAAAATTCCTGAATTGTCTGTTTTTGCTTGAATTTAAAATCGTAGGTGGTTAACTCCGGATATTTATAGTAACTGAGGCATAAACGCCAAAAAATCTTTTTCAGCTCCTTGAAACCGACTTCCTTTTTATTTACATATTTTAATTCGGATTTATCCCACAAAGAATACTCAGACAGGGAATCCGTAATATGGATTAACAGGGTTTTGCCTTCTTTTTCCTTATCGTTAGCGAGTGCTTTGAATTCCTTTTCACAAGATAAAAACATTTTTACCCTTTCGTCATCTTCCTTCATCACTTCCAAAAGCCGCAAAAGCGCAGGATGCTTGGTTATATGATAAATGTCAAAGCCAAAATCCTTGGATTTTCTGCCTCTGGGGTCCAGAAGCCGGGTGGTCTTGTTATTTTCGTTTAAAACGGTATAGTAGGGGCTGGGGAAAGACCTTATCTTTTCTCCGAGAATCGGAATTTGAGACACCTTGTCTAGCTGCCTGCATTCCTCTATTTTTGTCATATCGTTTTCCGTGATTTCCTTGGCTTTGGAAAATTTGAGGCAGTAGGGCTGAAATATCACGTCAAAGTAATTCGCAGAAACCGTAATTTCCATGTTGGAATCAAAATCGCAACCGTGCTCCTGTTGCCATTCGCTTATGGTTTTTGCAATTATATCTGCTATGGTCTTTATCCTGTTCTCATCAATTCTCTCTTGCGGATAGCCCGGGAAATCCTCAAACTCCTTGGAATTGAACCTGAAAGTTCCGGCATTCCAGTCGCTTTCATCACCGTAGCGTGGCTGAAAATCGTTTGCCATAGCGAAATTCATGCTAATTTCATTGTACCCGAAATCCAAATTGAGTTTCGCTTTTTTGACGCCCATATTATAGCCTCCTATTTTTTTCTGTTGTTTCTGTTGTTTTTTCTGTTGTATATGCAAGCTGCCTGAAACGCAAATCCAGAACGGCTATGGAATCCATATTTAAAATCTGCATATTTCCGGTTAATTGTCTGTAATACCTAAAAGCCGTTCCCCAGTAATCGCTTTCCAAAGAAAATTTTGTTTTAAAATCCACATCGTTGAAAAATACGGTTATTTGCCTCTTCGTTTCGCTTGGAATTAATTGCGAAATTCTTCGATAGAGCAAGGGGTCTTGTTTTTTCATCTCCATTAAAAAACTTGTTGCCAGAGCTATGTCTTGCGGCTCTTTTGCATCTACAACCGGCAGGTCTGCGGCATTTGTGCTGTATGGATAAATCTTGCCTTTGTCCGAATATATGAGCGGCACGGAATCCGAGCGTTGCGGGATAAGAGCAAAAAGCGGGCTGGATTCCTTGAATTCTATTTCCAATTCATAAGGAATAAATTTTACGGAAAATTGAACATCTCCAAAAATCATACTATCGCTTTCCAAACGAAGGCGAATTTCGGTGGTGTCTTTTACATAAATTTTTTCTTCGTATCCGTAGCCGATTATTTTTCTAAATGCATCTTCCGAAAGACGGTTTAAATTTTTTGGCATAACCTTGCTGAACGACATAAATTGTTCGTAATCTATGCTTGGAATAACAAGGGTAAAAGCTATGATGCAAGACACGGCCAAAACAAACAAACTCGCTATGCGCCTTTTGTATCTCGAAAGATAGTCTTTGGCAATTGCTTTTGTTTTTGAAGTGAGATTGGCAATCTCCTCTTCTCTCTTTTTTTTGTGGTATCCGAGCATTAAATTACCTCCAAAATTTTTGCGGAAAGCAGAGTTATATTCCCCGCACCCATTGTTACAATCAAATCTTCTTCTTTTACTTCGCTATCTAAGAATTCCAAAGCATTTTCCTTTGCACCTATAAAATGCGCATTTTTATGTCCCCTTGCTGTTGCATAATCAAAAATCATTTTTCCGGAAACTCCCTCTATTGGCTTTTCCCTTGCTCCGTAAATATCGCAAACCAAAAGAATATCACTGCCTACAAAAACAGTCCCGAATTCCTCTGCATGGTCTCTGGTGCGTGAATACAAATGCGGCTGGAATATTACAATAATACGCCTATTCGGGAAAGATTCCCTGAATGCGGAAAGTGTTGCTGCAACTTCGGTTGGGTGATGCGCATAATCGTCAAAGAGGAGTGCCTGCCCTACCCGGCCTTTAAATTCCATTCTTCTTTTAACTCCGGCAAAGGTAGCAAGAGCTTTTTTTGAAACCTCTACGGGAATGGACTCTTCCGTTGCAAGGGCAAGAGCGGCGACTGCATTTTGAACATTGTGCTTACCCAAAAGGCAAATCGAAAATTCGCCTAGTAATTCACCTCTGCGATAAACCGAGAAGTTTGATCCGTTCTCGGAATAGTGACAATTTTTGACGCTATAAGTTGCTTGCGGGCTAAAACCGTAAGTTATCACCGGTTTGCTCAACCTTGAAAGAACGCTCTGGCAACCGGTATCGTCAAGGCATAAGACTACCTGCCCGTAAAAAGGAACCTTGTTTGCAAATTCCACAAAAGCATTTTTTATATCGTCAAGATCTTTGTAGGTATCGAGATGGTCTGTATCTATATTGGTTATTATGGCGGAACTCGGCATCATTTGCAAAAAGCTGTGGTCAAATTCATCGGCTTCGGCAATGAGATAGGAACCTTTGCCTATGGTTGTGCCGGAACCTTTGCCCTGCACGATACCTCCGACTATAACGCTTGGGTCTTCACCGGCAGCCTCAAAAATTGAGCCTACCAAGGATGTTGTGCTTGATTTTCCGTGAGTGCCGGCTATTGCCAGAGTGTATTTAAGGCGCATGAGTTCGCCTAGCATTTCCGCTCTGCGAATAACAGGAATGCCCGATTTTTTTGCCTGCTGTATTTCAGGGTTATCCGTATTCACAGCGGATGAATAAACAACGAGTTCTGCATCACAAATATTTTCTGCCTTGTGCCCTATAAAAATTTTAACGCCCAAATTTTGAAGATATTCCGTTTGAACGCTCTCCTGCATATCGCTTCCGCTCACTTCAAATCCATTGTGATGCAAAAGCTCTGCGATGCCACTCATACCCGCACCCCCTATTCCTATAAAATAGGTTTTGTGAATACGCTTATTTGGAATTAGGCGGCCTAAGTCAAGCATATATCCCTCGCAATATCGTTTGCGGCTCTGCGGTTAAGTTCGCCGAGTTCGCCCGCCCTTTTGGACATTTTTTTACGCCTTTCATCATCATTCATCAAACTTTTTATTTTTTCCCAAAGGGCATTTGTTTCGGAATCCAGTTCCACAAGCGCAGCACTTTCTTTTTCCACAGCTCTTGCATTGTGTTCTTGATGGTTTGCAGTCGCATAAGGATAAGGCAAAAGGATGGATGGTTTTCCAAAGGATAAAATCTCGGCAAGGGTTGAAGCACCGGCACGGGAGATTATCAAATCTGCGTGTTGCATATAGGCATAAATATTATCCAGAAAAGCAGTTATGCAAACATTTTTTTCATTGTATTTTTTGGAAAGAGTGTCTGCGTGTTTTGCTCCGGCTTGCCAGATTACGGATAAATTTTTGTCCTTGGAGATTTGCGGCAAAATCTGCTCAATTTTTTTGTTTATGCCAAGCGCACCCTGGCTACCGCCCGTTATCAAAATGCGGAATTTTTTGTTGTCTGCAAATGCCTCAGGAGCAGGTAAATTTTCCGGCAACCTGCGAACCGGATTTCCCAGAGTTTTGGATGCCGTGTAAACTTTTTTCGCAAACTTTGCGCATATCTTATTCGCAACACCCATAACTGCATTCGGTTCTATAGCGTAAAAGGGAATCCTCTTGAAAATAGCCGCAAGCATAACCGGCAATGCTACATAGCCCCCTGTTGCAACTATAAATTCCGGTTTTTCCTCTTTCAATAATTTGGCTGCCCCAAGCACTGAGGAAAGCAAATGGAAGGGCAGCAATAAATTTTTAATTATGCTTTTTCTCGCTAAAGGAACTGCCTTAATCGTCCGATAATTAAATTGAGAAGAGAGTAATTTTTCTTCCATGGAAGGTGCGGCACGGCCTGCAAAAATAATTTTAAAATCATGGATTGCCTCTGCAACGGCAATTGCAGGGAACACGTGCCCGCCGGTACCGCCGCAAACAAAAAGAGCTGTTCTCATTTTATCTCACCTCCGCTAAGCGAAGATATTTGAACCAGCATTCCGATTAGGAAAAAATTCACCGCCAAATTCGCACCGCCGGCACTTATAAAAGACAATGGCTGTCCGGTATTTGGGAGTAAATGCAAATTAACTCCTATATGAAAAAATATGTTCAGCGTAAAAATTATGGCTATGCCCCAAGCGATGTTCTGTGCAAGTATTGCATCTCTATCTATGGGGCGTATTCCGGCCGCAACCCAAAAGCAGGCGAATAAAAAACCCGCCATCGCAAGCGTAATCGGGAGCAACAGCCACATTCCAAGTTCTTCACCCAAAATGCTGTAAGCAAAATCATTGCGCGCTCCGAATAGGCGAAGTTTTATAGTTCCCTTGTCCAAGCCCTTTCCTGTGACTCCGCCTTCTGCGAGTGCTTGCAATGCTTCTCTTTGCTGTTCATTGCCTACGCCTTCTTCGTTGAAAAAATTCCAAATCCTATCAACGCCGTGTTTTTTTGCTACATAACTGTCTTTATCCAAACCGGCTATGGAAACCATCATAATTGCGGGAATTACCAAAGCAGCGACCAGCACAAAACGGGGTTTCCAGTCCATTTCTTGTACAAACAGCATAAAAAATATCATAATCATATAAATCAGCATCATAGAATAATTAGGCATGAGAAAAGTAAAAAATCCAACCGACAAAAAAGCTAAAAACGGAAATCCGAAAAATTCCTTGCATAGCTTCATCTGTTTTCTTATTCTCATATCCGTTATGAGTTTTGCCGTAAAAATCATAAGGAAAATTTTCACAAATTCCCCAACTTGAAAAGGCCTTGAAAAAACGGACAGCTGCCGCCTTAATTGTGTTACGCCGTTGTTATCTACATTAACAAGTTGCGCTTCTGTGTAAAATCCTTTGAGATTAAACTTTTCGTTATTCACGGGAATTTTATCCCAAGCCTTGTCCCCCCATATAGCAAAGACCTGCAAAAACATTGCGAGCAATAGGAGCAAAAAGGCAAAACTGATACCATCTTTATTCCACAGAATACGTTGCCCGGAAGAAAAGCGAATTATATAACGCCGCCATAAAGATACGGGAAATAAAAAGCCCGCAATAAAAAATGAGAGCGGTATAAGCATATTTTCAACTGCAAAACTTTTGAACGGAATGGAATCTTTCTCAAGTGTGCTTATTCCAACATAAATTCCAACAATGGAAAATAAGACCGGAAGCAGAACGAGCTGCCATTTGCCAAATTTTACCCTGCCGGCTAAACTGTTGCAATAGTCAAAGAGAAAGGTCATTCAGCACCTCCTCAAATTTCATAGAACGAGAAGCCTTTACCAAAATCGTGTCGTTTTCACGAAGCAATGATTTTAGCATCTCTACAGCACTTTCCCTATTTTCAAAATATTTTATTTTGGAAGATTTTAAACCTGCTTTTTCTGCTCCTTTGCAATATTCAATTGCATCCTTTCCTATTGCTACCAAATAATCAACGGACAATTCGGGCAGCATTGAGCCTATTTCTCTGTGATACTCCGCACTTTGCGAACCGAGTTCTTTCATATCTCCCAAAACCGCAATTCTGCGGCTTTTACAGGGCATATTGGCAAGAGTCTGCAAAGACATTTTCATTGAATGAGGATTTGCATTGTAGCAGTCTGATATTACGGTAATTCCGTTTTCTTCATAAATCTGCATTCTCATATCGTAGGCTCGAACTTCCGAAAGCGCCTCTGCAATTGTATTTTTTGGAATTTTAAATAATCCGCCAACTGCGATAGCCGCAAGAGCGTTATATACATTGTGAATACCCGGAACGGAAAGTTTAAACCAAGTACGCGATATGCGAAATTTTGCACATCCGTTTTCCCATAAAATTTCATCGGGTTTAAGCACTCCCCTATTCACCCCGTAAGTGAGCACATCGTATTTTGAGGAATTGCGAATTTTGGCGAGCATTTTATCGTCTGCGTTTATGATTAAATGTCCGTTTTTTTCAAAGCCCTCTACAATAGACTTTTTCTCTCTAAATACACCTTCCAAATTTCCCAATCCTTCCAAATGGGCGGGGGCTACATTTGTGATAACCACAACATCAGGAACTGCTGCTTGAGTAAGCTCTCGAATTTCGCCCGGCATACTCGTTCCCATTTCTATTACGGCTGCTTCGTGTTCGCTGTTCAAACCGAGCAATGTCATAGGAACGCCAAATAAGTTGTTCAGATTTCCCTTTGTAACCAGGGTGTTGAAATTTTTGCTCAACACTGCGGCGAGCATCTCTTTTGTGGAGGTTTTGCCTGCACTGCCTGTAATGCCGACAACTTTTAGATTTTGAAATTTCTTTCTGTAACCTCTGGCAAATTTTAACAAAGCCTTGGTTGTATCTTCCGCAGCCACCGCAAGGGGAATTTTTTCCAATTCCACTTCTGTTGCATTTACTACCGCCATAATTGCTCCTTTTTTGAATGCCTCTTCTATAAATCCGCCTTTGTGGGGATTAAAATTTTTTCCGACCAATGCCCAAAAAATATCACCTTTTTTTATTTCTCTTGAATCGAAATTCAGGCACGCTTTTTGCATCTTAATTTTTTGCGGAATTTCCGTTATAACAGCAGAGGGATTTTCCTGCAAAAAAAATTGCAGAAACTTTGCCACGTTCATTTCCAATTCAAAAGACATAAATTAAAAAGCCTCCATCAATTCCTCTTTGTCGCTGAAATGAATTTTCTCTTTGCCTATTATTTGATAAGTTTCGTGCCCCTTTCCGGCCACTACTAAAATATCGTTGCTTTGCAATTCGGAAGCAGCGGCTTTTATCGCCTTTTTGCGGTCTATTTGTTTTTTGTATTTGGCAGAACTCATCCCGGCTTCTACGTCGCTTAGAATCTGTGCGGGGTTTTCTGTGCGGGGATTATCTGAGCTTAGCCAGATTTTATCTGCCATTTTTTCCGCTATAGCACCCATTTCCGGTCTCTTGGTTTTATCTCTATCTCCACCACAGCCAAATACCAAGAGCAGGTTGCCTTTGCATATTTTGCGTGCCGCTGCGAGAGTTCTTTCTAAAGCGTCTGGCGTATGGGCATAATCTACTATGGCTCGTTTGCCATCTTTGTTGTACACAACTTCAAAACGTCCGGGAACCGATATTTTTCCCAATGCCTCTGTAAGCACAGTTTCTGCTAAGCCCAGTTCCCGTGCCCATTCTATTATGAGCATTGCGTTTTCAATATTGTGTTCACCAAAAAGAGAAACATTTATATTATCTATTCTTATTCCTGTTTCTGTATTTTCACATTTAAATTGTTTTTTTGAAATTCCTATTCTCTCTCTAAAAAATAATTCCCCGTATAAACGATTTCCGTAGGAATTATCGATATTTATAAATCCTATTCCCTTTCCTAAAAGTTCCGAGATAAAGAGCAGTTTTTTTGCCTGATAATAATTTTCCATTTGCCCGTGATAATCTAAATGGTCATGGCTTAGATTTGTGAACAAGGCGGTTTTATAAGGAATTCCCATAACACGTCCCTGAGCGAGTGCATGGCTAGATACCTCCATAACCAATTCTGTGCAACCTGCTTCAACCGCTTTTGCCGCAAATTCATAGAGTTCCAAAAAGCCCGGGGTTGTTAAATGTGCTTCTTCTTTTTTAGTGTCTATTAAATTATATATTGTGCTCAATAGGGCTGTTTTTTTGCCCGCTTCTCTTAAAACCGAGTTCATCATAAATGCGCAACTTGTTTTTCCGTTTGAACCGGTTACAGCGTGGCAATTCAGCTTAGAAAATGGATTGTTAAAATTTTCTTTTGCAAATAAATATCTGGTAAAAATTACATCGTTTACCTGTGCCCATTTGTCTTCGAATTCTTTTGGAGCCGGCAATGAAGAAACTATTGAAGATGCACCTTTTTCTAAGGCTTCCAAAGCGTGTGCTTTTTCCGAACCATCCGCACAAGGAATGGCAAAGAATATATCGCCTGCCTCAACGCTTTTGGAATTATCTTTCAATCGCTTCATATACTCTATATATCCTCTCTCAGTTTAATGTGTACCGTGCTTTTTTTGGGAGCAGAACTGCCGGGTTCAGGGTATTGCTCATATACCTTCCCTGTGCCATCGTGAATAACCTTCATGTGTGCCAGCATACCCCTTGCATCTCTTAATGCCAAACCCCTTACATCCGGCATTAAGCCTGTATTTATTTGATGTTCTCTAAGGGAGAGTTCTAGATATTTACCTGTGTGGTCTTCTTTTATTTTTTGCGCCACTACTACGGGGCCACCTTTGTTTCCTTCGTCAAAACGTATATTGCAACGCATTCCGTTTGCCTTGCTTTCTGCCGCTGTTTTTGCGTAATTTATAAAGGATATATCGCTGCACAAACTATCCGAAGGGGCGTATTCCCTTGCAAATGATGCAGGTGATAGAGAAGGGTGTAAATAAATTTGTTCCATTATTTTTTGAAATACTGGCCCGGCCACAGTTGCTCCGGCTTTTCTGGTGTGATACATTGTCACTAGGCATACATAGTGCGGGTCTGTTACTTTTTCCATTCCTATAAAGGAAGAATTGTAATTCTCTACTGCATATTTTCCAGAACTGTCTCTAATTTGTGCTGTTCCTGTTTTGCCGGCAAATTCAAAAAAAGCATATTTAGATTTAACATTCTCTGCCGTACCGCCCGAATTTACAACGCCTTTTAACATATCCCTTAAAAGACGAGTATTCTCAGTAGAAGAAATTACCCTACGCACAGAGTCCCTTTCTGTTGATGCAGAATCCATGCCATATTTAAGGAGCAACTTTGGAGTATATAAAATTCCACCATTAGCTATTGAACTGAATGCCTTTGCTACATCCAAAGAAGTTGCATCTATGGATTGCCCAAAACCTTGTGCTGCTTGTGTTCTCAAATCCGGAACTCGGCTAAAACCTTTGTGGCTAACCCTGAGTGGAAATTCAGAATAAGTCTCGTTTATGGCAAATTTTTTCACACCGTAATAAAATTTCTCATAACCTATATCTTCAGTTACATATTTTCCAAAAGCGATATTAGACGAATACACCATTGCCTCCTGCATATTGCAGGTTTTTCTAGCATGAGTGTCTTTTATAATTTTTTCATTTGAAGTTTTTACAACCTGCCATTTGCCATCTTCCGTGTCTATAAGTTTATTTGGGTTAACTCCGTTTTCCAAAGCTATGATAGCTGTAATAGGCTTAAAAATTGAACCAGGCTCATAAGAATGCAAAACATCTTCGTACTTTTTATTTTCCGGATTAAAGCTTGTAAGGGCGAGTACTTGCCCTGTGTGAGGATCCATAACCAAAACAGAAGCACCCGCCGCCCCAAACTTTGGCACATACTCACGAACCACGTTTTCCACAATTTCCTGAATACGCAAATCTATTGACAGATATATATCTTTGCCATCAACAAGCGGAATAACTTCATCTTCGTCTATCGGAACATCTCTTCTGGGTTTAAATGTTGAACGTATAACGGCGTTTTGCCCACGTAATTCTGTGATTTTGGAATTAACCACTCCCTTCAAAATTGCAGACAAGCCTTCAAGGTGTCTGTGATAATAAACGTCTTTCCAATTTCCTCGTTCTTTCTGCAATCTGTCCCAAAGCGGTGCACCATTACGATCAAAAACACGGCCGTATTTTGCTTCTCCGTACCTCTGTTCTTGAGTCCTATCTACATAATAGACTTCGTTGCTCACAAGTTGAATGTGAACTAAACGGGCAGAAAAAACTATTGTGGCCAGAGATAGGAAAATTCCTATTATTATCATTCTCGTTTTCATTTTGAATACCTCGTTATTTTGGTTGCAGCTTCATACACCCCAAGCCCAAGCCATGGTGCCACGGAATCCATTCTGTTTCTCGAAGACAAACTGTCTATGCAAATTTCCACAAAGGACAATTCATAACGCTTTGTAGAAACAGAGTCTTTAAGGGCTTTTTCTTGCAAAATCAAATTTGCACGTTTTTCATGTTGCATTTTCATGGGAATAGATAGGGCAAAAATGAGACAAAAAAGAAAGATAGAGGTGATAATCAGTTTCATAAATTTCTCCTATATTCTCTCATAAACTCTTAACGCGGCAGAGCGTGAACGGGAATTTTTTTTCAATTCCTCTGTGCCCGGCGTTATGGGTTTTTTGTTGACTTTTTTTATTTTTCTGTTATTGCCTCCGCAAAGGCAAAGAGGCAAGTTAACATTACATAAACAATTTTTTTCAAAAGGTGAAAGAGCATCTTTTACCGCTCTCGCTTCTTTTGAATGATAAGTTATTATGCAAAGCCGCCCACCTATTTTTAAGCAATGCACAGCCGCTTCTACGCTCTTTTTTATCTCTGCAATTTCTGAATTCACCTCCATGCGAATGGCTTGGAATACCCTAGCTTTTAAACTATTCAAATCTTCTCTTCTATTGTTATAAACTTCTTCAACTGCTGCGTTTAAATCTGCTGCGGTATTTTTCTTTCCTATTAAAATGCATTTCGCTAGGCGCCCTGCCCTTTCCAAATCCGAATTTTCCTTTAAAACTTTTGTTAGTTCTTTTTCGGAAATTCTATTCAAATAACTTTGCGCATTTTCACCGCTGCCGGCATCCATTCTCATATCCAATTCACCACCGGAAAAGGAAAAACCTCTGTTCGCATCGAGCTGGTGAGAGCTTACTCCAAGGTCGTAAAGAATGCCTCCGAGGGTCTGTGCTCCAAGCTCTGTTCCCAGATTTGAGAAGGGTTTGTGGTGGTAGTTTATTTTTTCACCAAACCTTGCAAGCCTAGCTTTCGCCGCATTTATGGCTTCGATATCTCTGTCAAAGCAGTGAAGTTTTTGACCCTCACCAATAAGCTCTGCAATTTTTTCCGAATGCCCGCCTGCGCCAAGCGTACAATCTGCGTAATCATAGCCATGCCTTATGCGCAGGCTTTCTATACTCTCTTTCAAGAGCACCGGCGTATGGCAAAACTCTATCATAGCATCCACTCATAGCCATCAAAGTTATCATCTTTTTTCAGAATATAAGGAGCTGCCCTTTCAATATTTGAAATAACAATAACGTCGCCATTGCCGGCAAATACAATATCTTTGTCTATATCTGCATGTTCTTTGAGGTCTTTTGGCAAAAGAAAGCGATTTTGCTTTTCGTCTAGGACAATTTTATAAGTGTTGGCCATCATTTTTCTGCGGAATTCATAATTCTCTTTTGTTTGCGGGAGTTGTTTCAATTTTTCTGCCCACGCTTCGTAGTCGCATTCTCTGCGTAAATGCAACGTATTTTTGAGACCGGGCGATATATAAAATTCCTTTTCTGTTGGAACGAGTTTACGGAATGAGGAAGGAAGAGATGCTCTTCCGTTCCCATCAATAACCGCCTGCTCATTTCCCTGAAAATTCATGTCTATAAATATAGTATTTTTTTCACCATTTCAACCCATTTTTCTTACTTTTTTTTATTTTTTACCCATTTTCACCCCAAACCGAAAAAATTTCCCAATGATATTAACTGCGAACTAACAAAATTCGCAAAACAACTGAACAAATGTTTAGTTATTAACTCACGGTTTTTTGCCCGGCATCTGCTATCTCAATAACACCTGCCCATAAGCACATACACTTACTGCTATCTTGCAAAGCAGGCTGGCCTTTTACCAACACATCTATTTTGCCATTGAGCCAAGGGGACTGGGTATTGGGAATGCAGGGCATTTCTTGCAACCTGCCGTAATTTGCCGCCGTTGCAGAGGCTACTACAGGATTAGCCAAAGATTTGCACTGCCCAAAGGGCTTTATATTCATCATGGGCTTGTGATCAATGATGCCTGCCATAGGCTGACTACACAAATTCACCGGCTTTTCAAGATGCATCACCTCCAAATCCGATTGGTCAGAACCCATTGAGCATTTTAGTTTGGCTCCCTTGCATACATAATAAGGCATAGGGGTAAGGTAGAAAACTTTGTAAATAGAAGATGGTGAGCCGTGTGAGGAAAATCATACCTCTTTCGCTTCATAATCCCCTTTCCCTGAAAACACAAGTGCGATGAATTTTATGTCTTTCCTATTTGCAAAACGCAGGTCTTTCTTGTATTT
>LIUI01000089.1:5246-15946 GCA_001462235.1 Fibrobacteria bacterium GUT307 | reverse complement strand
TGGCCAAAAGCTTCGGTAAATTTGAATTCTACCTCATCTTTCGCCTCTCCTGTTTTAACGTACTTTAATTCAAATACATATTCATGTTGGCAAAGTTGGACTGACCGTAAGGGAGTTTTTTGGGCATAAAGGAAATATAGAAAACCGGGAGGCCTTAACTATCAACAGTAAATTCTTTTAGCAATATCAAGTTTTTGCCATCCAGCTCTACATAGCCGTCTTTTACAAGAACAGACAACTCCCTATTCACCGTTTCCCTTGTGGTTCCGGTTATTTCTGCTATTTGCTGCTGCGTGGGGCGGTTTCTCAGTACTACTGTGGATTTTCCGTCTTGTGTTGGGGTTCTAACACCTCTTTCGTCTATAAATTGCATAATGCAAGACCTTATTCGCCTTCTAATGGTATTCATGGAAATAGATGCTATTTGCATATAGGCCCTATTCAATTTTTGCGTCACTTTTTCTATAAAACGAAAGGATAATCTTGGGTCATTTGTTACTACCTCTCTAAAATCTTCTCCTCTGAAAATTACAGTAAGGCATTCCCCCTCTGCTTTAACAGAAAACGGATTAATAATCTTCTTGTTAAAAAACTGAATTTCGCCAAAAAAATCCCCGATATCCAACAAACTCAAAATACTATTCCTAGCATTTTTTGAATCGTAAAAGACCTTTGCCAGCCCTCTTATCACAAAAAACATAGCTTTGCGATTATCCCCCGCAAGGACTATAGTCTCTCCGTTCCTAAACTGCTGTATTGTGGCAATTTTTATAAGTTTATCCAAAATAGCCATATCTATGTCGCTAAAAAGCTCCACTCTGCGAAGCAATTCTGCCATATTTGGCAATTTTTGCGGTTTTTCTTCTTTTTCCATACACACGCCCGTAAATATAGAAAATATTTTGGCATGGATTTTGCGTTCTTCTCAGTATGTCTCTATTTGAAGGTCTAAATGTAGCAACTCGTGGTCTGGCGGCAGCTCAGGTTGGGCTAGCCGTTACCGGCCAGAACCTTACCAATGCCTCTACCGAAGGCTACTCCCGCAAGCGCATAGAACAGTCTGCGGAGTGGAAAAGGGATGGCTCTTTTGGGCAAATGGGCTTTGGAGTGGAGGTTTACTCCATAAATAGAGTTCGCGACCAGTTTGTTGACCGTCTGTTGAATGAGGAATATACCCGCTATGGCTATTATTCGGTAAAGGATGCCGCTTATAACAGAATAGAAGACGTTTTTAATGAACCAAGCAAAACTGCTTTGAATTCTCTGATGAATAATTTTTGGAACAGCTGGATGGATGTTTCAAATAATCCAAAAGATTTAGCCGCTAGGGAAATACTCCGTGAGAACACCGAAACTATGACAAATCAGTTTCGTTACGTGATGACCCAGCTCCGTTCTTATAAAAATACCATAAATGATGAAATAGAATCCCGCGTTCACAGAGTAAATGAACTTACAAAGGGCATTTACGATTGCAATGTGGTAATAGCCGCTACGGAAAATACCATTGGCAACAAAGCAAACGATACCCGTGACCAGCGCGATAAATTACTCTCTGAGCTTGCAAAGTTGGTTGATGTGGATTATTTTGAAGAAGAAAATGGAGCAATTGTTGTAAGTTCTGGCGGGAACATGCTTGTGAGCCTCGCAAAAAGCCACGAGCTTGCGATAAATCGTACCGAAATAACCGAATTAGACGGCTATCAGTATTCAAGGGTGGAAATTACTTCTGCTTTAACAGGATTACCTTACATTCCAAAGCATGGCGAGATGAAAGCTTTGATAGATGTTCGCGATATAGAAATCCCAAAATACGAAGAATATATGAACGAACTGGCAAGAACTATGATTACCGAGGTAAATAACCTTCATCAGAACGGTTATGGACTTAACGGCTTAACATACATAGATTTTTTTGACAGAGACCCAAGCAAATTTAACGCCGCAAACATAAGCCTATCGCAAGCCATAAAAGACGATTTGCACAATATAGCAGCCGGCGAAGGCGGGAAGAAAACCCATGTAGAACTAGGCATTACCAACACCATTAATATTCCTCAATTATCCGAACCACCTGCTACTCCTCCTGATGATAGTTCATACGTATTTGATTTGGTAAATGATACGCAAAATGGCACCCCAGATTATAGGTATATTTACAAAAATTCCCTGGAAATAGGATACACGGATAGCAATGGTGTTTTGCAAGTTTTGCAAGAAGGAAAAGACTACGATATTGATTACAATACCGCTCAGATTACATTTAAGTATAGTGCTACCAATGCATTTGGAGACCCTGCCGGCCTTGATATTACAATAAAATTTGATCACCACGCAACCGGTTTTTCCGGCCCCGATGATGAAGGCAATGCACGTTTGATTTCCCAATTGCGCGATAAAACCTTGATGCAGGCCGATATATTTGGAAACAGCAACCAAACAATGGGCCAGTTCTACTCCGGTATGCTAGGCCGCCTTGGCACCGAACGCAACGAAGCCGCCGCTGGTTTAGAAACCCGCACTTATGCCGTAGAAGAGCTAAGGAAACGTCAAGATGAGATAATGGGCGTAGAAATAAACGAAGAAATAGCAAATTTAATTCAATATCAGCACACCTACCAAGCAAGTGCCCGCTATTTAACAACCATAAATACCATGTTAGAAACATTATTGAATATGTAAATTCCATACGTGCGGAATTTTTATTTCTTAATAGCATTCGCAAATGTTTTTGCTCAGGGTATAAACCCTGACTCTTTGCCTATATGGAAAGGCTATGAACATGCAGAAGAAACGGCAAAAAAAGATACGGCAGAAAAAAAAGAAAATAATTTGCAAACAAAAGGCAGCAAGAGTTTTCAAACAAGCATAGGGAATGGCGGGGCAGATATTCAGCAAGAACTCCGGCTTTCTATGCAAGGTGAAGCCACAGAGGGGATTTTTATTGACGCTTATCTTGTGGATTTAGGGCACCCGGCAGGGACGGAAATAACAACTACTTTAAGAGAAACCGATGCCGCATATATAGGCATAGAAAGCAAAAGGATAAAACTGGAACTCGGAGATTTGAACTACGAAATAAACAGAAATGCACTCTTTGGATTTCGCCGCCAAACCCTTGGAGCAGGCGGGAAATTAAAAGGGGATAACGCAGAAATAAGCGCAATTTACGGAACAGACAAAACAGAACGGCAAAGCATAAGTTTTTACGGACAGCCAAGCCAGCAAAAAGGCTATTTGCTTTTCTCTGATAGCGCATTTGGCCTTATAGCTCCGCAAACGGAGAAAGTTTACCTAAACGGAGTTTTGCTAAGCTCCGGCAAAGACTACGAAATAAACTATGCAGGCGGTGTTTTGGATTTTTTAGGACGAATTATCCCAGGCCCGGAAGATGAAATTAGAGTGGAATACGATTCTTACACTTCCCTGAATTCAAGCGAATTGAGAGGCATAGATGCCGCATACCGCTCAAAATTTATATGGCTGGATTTAGCGGCTTTTAATCTAAGGGATTCAGTCAAAAGCGATAAAATGCTAGGTGCAAGATTAAGAACGGGAAATTCATTTTTATTCGCAGATTTAGAAATGGCAATGAACGAAAAAGACAGCAAGGCTTACCGATGGCTCTTTGAAAGCGATAGCAACTCGCAGCAAAAATCCTTGATTAAAATTTCTGTGAAAGGCGGCTATGCAGACAGTGCTTTTTCAAAACCCGAATACGAAGGAACGGAAAACGAATGGGATGCGTATATTTTGCGAGACAAATGGCTTTTAGACAGCGTCCCAAGCGGAAATTTACGCTATGACGAATTCAAAGCGACAATGCGTTTGCCTCTTGGATTTTATCCCGGTTTTTACATAGGCCACAGAAATTTTGAAGCGGTTAGGAGCGAGGGATTTTTGCGAAGAGAAACAAAAAAAGCAGAAAGCCAAATTACATTTGCAAACATCCGTTCCTTATGGCAAGGCGAAATTCAAAGCAGATTTTTGCAAGGCGACTACCGTCCTTACGGAAATTTTCGCATAGACAGCGAAGAAAATCTGCGTTCAATCTATGGCTTGGAATGGGGAAATGAAAATACGGGGAGTTATGCAAACTCGGAAATAATGCGGGAGCAAACCGATACAAGCGGCTTTTCTAACTGGAAAACCTTTGTTTCTCTTAAAAAAAAGCATTGGTATTCAAACACGCTTTTTCAAATAAGAAACGACAACCAACAATCTTGGCTTTTAGACCAAAAGGCCGGTTACAATGATCCAAATTCAGCTTTGCAAGGCGATGTATCTTACACATTCAACTACACAAACGAAGTTCCCTGGGTTGCGATTTACCGCAGAGTTCCGGACGGAGCAGGCGATGTTTATTATGATTCCTTAACCGGTCAATACATAAGCGGAGTGGATAACGGTAATTTTATTTACGAGGGAATGGGCCGTGCAGATTCGCTTGCAAGCAAGAGCTATAAAAATAATTTAAAATGGGATTTATCTTTTTATCCTAAATTTTTAATAAAAGAAGGTTTTTTAAGCGACATAGCATTCTTTGCAAACGGCGAATGGCTATTGCACAAGGCAGAGAAATTATTGTTTCTGGAAAATTCCGCTCTTTGGGAACACTTCAAAAATAAGGGTTCATTGATGCTCACAATAATCAACAAATGGAATAAAGAGCCGCAGATAAATTTTGAAGAAACTGTGTTTGGGCAAGAAGCGACTGCTCATTACAGGGGGCGGCAAAAGGAGGATTTTTCTTTAAGGCTAAAAAGAGAAGAAGCGGAATTTGCCCTTAGCAATTTAGATTGGCTTTCTTACGAAGGCGAACTAGCATGGTTAAGAGAACTTGGCACAGGCTTTTCTTTGCAACCATTTTATTCGCAAAAATACACCCAAGGATTTTATACGGAAGAATCTTGGAATGCCTTATTGCAAAAAGGCGGCATAAACGGAAAGTGGCAAAACGAGCAAGGCAGTTCTGCACAGCTAGGCATTGCCGGGAATTATGTTAAAAAATCAAGCACAATTTCTCCATACTCTGCGGTTGACGGCTTTGAAGAAGGTTTTTCATGGCGTGGCAACGCCCTTGCGCAAATAGCCTTTGGCGATAATTTTTACATTTCTGCACAGTATATTATAAGGATGTGGCGAGGAAATGCAATCCAAAAATTGAGGTTAGAGGCACGGGCTATGTTTTAGGAAAATTTATTTTTCTACATTCCCCCTATGCGTCTTTCCATATTCCTCTTCTTTTTCGCTATTAGCTCCCTTTTTGCACAGGAGAGTGTTTCTGAAATTCGCCGCAATATAAAAACTGTTAATGCAGAAACAGAAAGGGAAAATAGTTTGATGCAGGCAGAGGCAAAGAGGCATGCTGCTTTTGTGGAAAGCTCAAAGCAAAAAACGGCTACTCTAGAAACACAAGAAAGGGAATTGATTGGGCAAATAGACTCCCTTAAAGCAGAAATAGACAAACTCAAAGGTGCAAGGCAAAAGGCTCTAGGCACGGCTCGCTATTTTGAAACCCGCAAAACAAAATACAGCGATGATTTGGTGAACGCAATAGATTCTTTGGCTTTATTTATTGAAAACGGCTTTTTGTATAAAAACAGCGAGGCAGCAGAAAGCCTGCGGGAAATTTCTTTGCAACTGAAAAAATCCGTGATAAGCCCGGAAGCGGCGTTTGGCAGGGCTTGGGAAGTTATGCTGGAAAGGGTTCGCCTTGGCTACACCGCAGAAACATGGAACGGAAATTTAGACTTAGAAGGCAAAGCTATTGCCGGCAAATTTTTTCGCTATGGAATGCTTACCTCTGTTTTTATAAGTCAAAACGGAGAAACTGTTTTGTGGCTAAATTCTCAAAGCGGAAAATGGGAAAATGTAGGCGAAAATTTTGCACTCCGCACCGCTTTGAAAGAAACCATGCGAGTGGCAGAAAATAAAACCGCCCCAAAACTCTCCCTAATTCCAATTCCAAATTAATGTTAAAACCCCAAACATTAAATGCTTTTGAAAACTTTTGCAAAGAAGCAAAGAAATACGGCTTTGAACCGAAAATTGAAAGCGGCTACCGCAGCTTTGACAGGCAGCTTTTGATTTGGAACGAAAAGGTATGCGGAGAAAGGAAAGTTTTAGACAAAGAGGGCTGCGCTGTAAACAGAACAGAACTCTCTGACTTGGAACTTATGAAAACAATTTTGCTTTGGAGCGCATTGCCCGGCACCAGCAGGCACGAATGGGGAACAGACATTGATGTAATAGATGCTGCCGCAGTTCCAGAGGGCTACGAGGCAGAGCTAACCCCAGAGGAATCCTTTGGCGTGTTTGGGAAATTTCACAAATGGCTGGATGGCGGGAATTCTTTTGGTTTTAGGCGAGTTTTTTTGCCCGGCATTGGCAGAGTGCAACCGGAACCTTGGCATTTAAGCTATGCACCGGAAGCAAAGGAAATAGAACAAAATTTCACAGCAGAAAATTTAGCAGAGCGTTTACGTGCCGCAGATATTTTGCTTTTGCCGCAAATTCTGGATAATATGGACTGGATTTTGGAAAACCATGTTTTTTGTTATTTTGAAAAATGAAAAAATATATTTACATCTCGCTTGGCATTCTTTGCATTATCCTTGGCAGCATAGGCGTGGTTACTCCTGTTTTGCCAACAACACCTTTTTTGCTTTTGGCGGCATTCCTGTTTTCTCGCAGTTCCAAAAAACTGCATAAGTTGCTTTTGGAAAATAAAATTTTCGGTAAATACCTTTCAAATTATTTCAACAATGTTCCCATCCCCTTAAAGGAAAAATTGATTTCCATATCCTTTTTATGGGCAGGATTGAGTGCTACATTCTATTTTGCAAGTTTAAGTAGATGGGTTATCATAATTTTGGTGCTTATAGGCCTTGCAGTTAGCGCTCATATCGCTACTTTGGGGCGGTGGCGTAAGAAATCTTCTTAAAGTACTCTATAGTTTGCACCAAACCTTCTTCCAAATTTACCTTTGGCTCCCAGTTTAGGAATTTTTTTGCTTTGGAAATATCCGGTTTGCGTTGCTTTGGGTCATCGCTGGGCAGGGGTTCTTTGACTATTTTACTTTTGCTGCTCGTTAGTTTTATCACTTTTTCTGCTAGTTCCAAAATTGTGAATTCTCCGGAGTTGCCTATATTTATGGGGCCTATCTCGGATTGTTCCATCATGCGTAAAATGGCTTCTACCAAATCGCTTGCAAAACAGAAAGAGCGGGTTTGCGAGCCATCACCGTAAACAGTTATGTCTTTGTTCTGGAGAGCCTGCACTATAAAATTTGATACCACCCTGCCATCATTTGGATGCATCCTTGGGCCATAAGTGTTAAAAATACGCACAATGCGAATATCAACCTTGTTTTGGCGGTGGTAATCCATAAAAAGGGTTTCTGCAACTCGTTTGCCTTCGTCATAGCAACTGCGAATGCCTATGGGATTTACATTGCCCCAGTATTCCTCTATTTGCGGATGCACGGTTGGGTCTCCGTAAATTTCGCTGGTGCTTGCCTGTAAAATCCTTGCCCTTACCCTTTTGGCAAGGCCTAGCATATTCACCGCTCCGAGCAAACTAGTTTTAATTGTTTTAACGGGATTATATTGATAATGCACCGGGGATGCCGGGCAGGCTAGATTGTAAATTCTATCAACTTCCAGCAAAATAGGTTGCGTAATATCGTGGCGAACCAATTCAAAACTATGCTTGCCTATCAAGTGTTCAACATTCTTTTTGCTGCCCGTAAAAAAGTTGTCAAGGCAAATAACATCGTGCCCCTGCTCAATGAGCCTGTCGCACAGATGCGAACCTAAAAAACCGGCACCGCCGGTTACCAAAATACGCATAATTATTCCTCCAGAAAGGCATATTCATAAATTTTGGATTCTATTTCTTTTGAAAGCAATTCAATTTCCATACGCAATTTTTTTAATAATACATTGTATTTTTCATCGGAACTTTTGTTGTTCATTTTGCCGTTTTTCGTTCCCTGAAAATACTCTTTAATGTCGTAAAAACTTGCATTGACATTTGCGTTTGGCTGTTTGTGGTAATATTTGTAAAGCTCTTGCCCGGCTTTTAAAACTTTTTTTGCTTGCTCACCAAAAATAGGCTTGCCAAATTTCTCCTGTTCTTTTTCTTCAAATAAACTATTCTGTTTTAGCGGTTCGCACGCCTGCGAGATTTCTTTTCCAGCAATAAAATGGCTCATAAAACGGCTTTCAAAATTATTGCGAGCCTCTACATCCCATTCGGTAAACGGAATCCAGTGGTTTGTACCGTATTTGCTCTGAATATTGTTATTGAATAGGCAATAACACAAGCAATTTCCGTGGAATTTTCTGTCTTTTTTCCAAGCCTCATTTGGGTACAAAAACTGGTCACGGTCGTTATACCAAGTTGCAGGAATAACTTTGCGAACAGCAAAATAAACGGCAATGGTTACCAAATTGCTTTTTGTTATAACAGTATGCCTGCCGCCAGCTTTTTTTTTCCTTCCAATAGAATTGATGAACAATGCATTTTGGTTCTGAAAATCATTGCCGATTGAGTTTAAATTCCCAATTTCCATCTCGTGTTTTGAATATTTTAGCTCATCCAGCATATCGCTTATGAATTTACGATTGTCGTGGGAGCAAAACAATTTTTTTCCTATTTTTTTAAAACCTTTTTTTGAAGTTTCATCTGGAACAAAAATATCTGCTTTTGTTTTTTTGAAAATACTTTTCTTGCTCAAATCCCAAATTTTAAAGCCTATAGGAAAATCGCCAGTTACATTATCAAAAGAATCTGCTGGTACTATAAAACATTTCTCAAGTTTTGCCTTAAAAAAATTCCTGAAATCCGCAAAGTTCGGAGCAGCAAGCGATTTTAATTTTGAAAATTCTGCAATTTTGCAGTCGGGAATTTCGCTGTATATTCTTGCCAAAAATTGTGCAAAAATTTCTGCACTCGCTTTTCCCAATTCCTGTTGATATTTTTTGTGTATCTCGGTTTTCTGAGTCCCGCTTCTCCCTTTGCCGATTCTAGAATCACCCTCAAGATAAGGCGGGTTTATGTAAATAATCAATTTTTCTCTTTTTTTGGGGTCTTCAATAATCGCTCTTAAATTCTTTGGCAATTTTTCAAATTTGTCATTTAAAAAGTCAAATTGAAAACAATGTTCTTCCAGCAAATTCAAATTTTTATTGCTAATGCGGTCGTGCATAACCGCTACATCCTGGGTGTCCAAGGTACTTGCCCATACATTGTATTTATTGGCCAAGCCATGCAATAAGTTTCCGGTACCTGCTGCACAATCCCAAATATAATATTCCTTTTCGTAGTTTTCGCCAAAAGCATCCGCTAAATACTCCTGCGAGAGTTTAACCCAAATTTCAGGAGTATAAAAAGCACCTTTTATCTCTCTAATATCCTGAGGAACAAGCAAATCACGCCTTAATACAAGGTAATCCCAATATTTTTCCGCCGGCGGCCTATCGTATCTGTTCCAAAATTTTCTGTGAGCTTCTTGCTTGTCTTTAAACTTGAAAACCGCTGTGTCGAAAAGAACATCTTTTGCAGAATTTTTTGCCATATATAGATTATTTTTTAGAATAACCGATAATTCTTTTAGCGATTCATTATTACGAGAAAGCAAGTCTGCTATAAAAAAATCCACTTCAGATACGTTAGCTTCTTTTTTGGCAGAGTCCCAATTTATATTTATGCTCGGTTTAACCACTTCAAGCCAACGCCTGTACACATCTATAAAGTTATTCTTATCTACTCTTAATCTAACAGCGCTGTAATTTTCTTCTGAAAAATTATACTTAACAAAGGCTTTCAATTCTGTTTTATCTTTTTCAAATTCAAAAACCCAAGAAGTTTCTTTGATTGTGAATTTTACCTTATCATAAACAAGGTTGAATTCTTTTGTGCTGTGGTCGCTGGGAGCCACTTTCCAATTAAAATCGTTTATGTAAAAAATATCGTTTATATAAGAGTATGGGATAAAGGCTATTTTTTTGTTGTCAAAGCAAGCAAGGAATTTCGGAGGGAAATACTTGTTGAAAATTCTGGATTTTCCAAGGGTTAAAATTAGCTGTACAAACATTTCGTAAATATCGGATTCGCTTTTTTTCGCCTCTGCCCAAAGAATGTGTATGTCTTTTCTTGCCAAGGCAAAGTCAATGTTCGCAACGTTCGGCAAATAATCAAAGTTCCCAAAATAGTTGTTTGCTATTTGAGCTTTTATTGTTTCTTCCGAAAGTTGCACGGCCATTACATTGTCCTTACACCTTAAATTTGCTAATCGTGCTTTCCAAATCGTCTGCAATCTTGCTCAAATCCGCAGCGGATTGATTAACCTGGGTTGCCCCATGCGCAGATTGCTTTGCAACACCGCTCATGTTTACAACATTCTGGCTTACATTGTTTGCGCCCCTAGCTGCTTCGCCGGCATTCCTAGATACATCGTTTGCACCCCTTGCAACTTCACCGATTGCACTAGCCACTCTTTTTGAACCCGTATTTGCCTGAGCAACATTGCTCGCTATTTCGTTAGCGGCTTTTGTCTGCTGTTCAACATGGCCGGCTATCGCTTCCACGCTGTGGTTTATTTTTACAATAATGTCGCTTACATCGCTAATCACCTGAACAGCATCGCCTGTGCCATGCTGAATGCCATCTATGCGGCGGGCAATGTCGTCTGC
>LIUI01000089.1:4408-5120 GCA_001462235.1 Fibrobacteria bacterium GUT307 | reverse complement strand
ATGTCGTCTGCGCTTTGGGCGCTTTGGTTTGCAAGCTCCTTGATTTCGCCTGCCACAACCGCAAAGCCCTTACCGGCCTCGCCGGCGCTGGCGGCTTCAATGGTTGCGTTAAGAGCAAGCAAATTGGTTTTGTCTGCTATCTTTTTGATTACATCCGTCACCTGCCCGATTTCCTTTGCCGCAAGACCTAGCTTGTTCATAGCAACGGTTGCGTCTTTGGATTTTTCCGTAGCTTCTTCGGCAACATGACGTGCCTCGCCGGCATTGGTGGCTATTTGACTGATGCTTGCACTCATCTCTTCTATGGCGGCTGCAACCGTGTTCATGTTTGTGGACATTTGCTCTGCTGCGCCGGCCACCTCGTTGGCATTAACACTGGCCTCCTCTGCGCCGCTTGCCATTGCGTTTATGTTTACCGCCATTTCTTCGGTTGTGCTTGCCACGGTATTGCTCTGGCTAACCGTTTCTTCCGCTCCGCTTGCTAGCTCCCTGCTAACCGAAGACAATTCGCCGGAAACGGAAGCCAAAGACGCTACCTGTTTTTTTATGTTGATAATGAGCTTCCGTATTTTATCAAAAGTATTGTTAAATGAACGGCTTATGTTCCCGATTTCATCCTTGCTATTGGCAATCAGGGTTGGTGTAAAGTCTCCTTCGCCGATAATGGTAAAGACCTTTTCCATGGACTTCAGAGGCGCGGTAATGGAGCGGG
>LIUI01000089.1:0-4269 GCA_001462235.1 Fibrobacteria bacterium GUT307 | reverse complement strand
TGGAGCGGGCCACAAAAAAGATAACTATGGTAACAGCGATAAGCACAGCTACGCCAAGTATAATTAATATCATGGTCATTTGGTAAACCGGTGCCATGACGGTTGCTTCTGGCACGAGTATTGCCGATGACCACGGGGTAACAGCACCCCCTACGAAAAACGGTTCTACTACAAGTTTAACATTGGAATTGCTGGCGTTTGAGTGAAAAGTTGCCTCCAGTTCTTTGCCGGACGTTACCGCGTCAACGAACGTCGGTAGAAATACCGCCCCAACCATATCTGCCTCGGTTTCCTGCATTTTTTTACCCGTTCGGCTTTGGTCAGGATGGGCTACAATAATTCCCGTACTGCTGAACACTCCCGCAGCCCCGTTTCCGAACGGTTTAATATCTGCGATCATGCGCTGAAACTCCGTCATTTCCAGGTCTATCCCAACCACGCCTATTACCCGTCCGTTACGCATAATAGGAACGGTAAGGCTGGTAAGGAGTACCTGCTTCCCTCCTATAGGATAAAGATAGGGTTCAATAAGCCCCTCCTTGCCTGTTTTAAGGGAAACCTGATAATAATCTTCCGTATCATAATCTAATAGTGCTTCAAGCACTACTTCTCCGTTTACCATGTGAAAGTGGCTTATAATCCTTCCTGTAGCGTCACTTCCTTTGGTATTTACAAAGGCGGCGTCCCTGCCGTCAAGGGCATTTGGCTCAAAAACCGCCCAAACCCCCGCAAAATGGGGATTTGCTTCGGTCATGCTCTCAAGCATAAAATTAAGCATATCCCTACGCTCTTCAGCTTTAAATTCATCAAAATGTTCCAAAATCTGGGCTACAGTCCGGATCTGATTCATGGGAACTTCCATATATGCCTTGACTTTTGATGAGGTATTCAAGCCGATGTCTATCATGTTTCCTTCTACCAGTTTGGTGATATGGTTTGATGAAGAAACCAATGCACTAATGGCCAACCCACCAATGCCAATCAGATTTACCGCCGTGATGATGACCATCAATTTTGTACCGATTTTCATATTTTTATCTCCTTTTTTTCACACCATTCTGGCCATCAAAGCAGCTTCGGCGGCTAAATCTTCGCCTACAAAGATTTTACCGCTAAATGCTACTATGCCGTGCCTAAATTTATCCAGTTCCGCAACTATTTTAAGAGTATCGCCCGGCCTAACGGCACGGCGGAACCTGCAGGCATCAACACCCATAAAGGCGGGCCTTTTGCCTTTGGATTCTTCTTCAAATTTTAAGTATGCCAAAATACAGCCTGCTTGCGCCATTGCCTCTACCTGCAAAACACCCGGCATTACCGGGTCGCTGGGAAAATGCCCCATAAAATAAGGCTCGTTAAAAGACACATTTTTTAAGCAGGTTATTTTTGCCTTCTCGGCTTCCGGCTCAAAACTCAAAACTCTATCAATCAGCAAAAAAGGAAAGCGGTGCGGCAAAAGCTGCAAAATCGCAGCATAATCCAGCAAGCAATCCTTAGCCTGCGGCTTGGGCAAAGTTTCTAAAAGAGACATAAATACTCCAAAAGAGGGAATATAGTAAACGCTGATTAACTCGCTTTACTTTACTTCTTCTTTTTCTTTCTTTTTCTCTTTTTTCTTCTTTTCCGTTACATTCATGCCTGGGTGGTGGGCTGCTTTCCAGTCTGTCTGTTCTTCAGCGTGGTTTTTGAAGTAGTCCGCTGTGGATAGATAGATGGTACGCTGGCTATGGTTAAGTTCGGTAACCACGGCTGGAACCTCGTCCCCAATTTTGAATGCTTCGGCTGGGATTTTGATGTATTCCGTTCCAAGTTTTGAAACAGGAACAAGACCTTCAAAGCCACGATTAAGTTCAAGAACCGCACCGCGTTCAATAAGGCGGATTATTTTGCCCTTAATCTCTGCGCCTATCTGGAAATCGCCTTCAACAGAATCCCACGGATCGTCTTCTAAGTGCTTCATGGAAAGAGAAATGCGGCGGCGTTCGCTATCTACAGCAAGCACAACGCATTCTACCTTGTCGCCTTTCTTAATCATTTCGCTGGGGTGCTCTATTTTCTTTATCCAGCTCATATCTGATACGTGGATTAAGCCGTCAACTCCCTCTTTAATCTCAACGAATGCACCGAATGTTGCAATGGAACGGACTTCGCCCGTAACCTTTGCACCCGGCAAAAGCTCGCTTTCAATGGATTCCCAGGGGTCTGTTTCTAACTGTTTTGTGCCAAGAGAAATACGCTCGTTCTCGGCTTCTACTTTTAGAACAACCGCTTCAACATCCTGCCCAACCGTGAAGAGTTTATTGGGATGCTGTAAGTGCGCGCTCCAAGACATTTCAGAGACATGAATTAGGCCTTCTAAGCCGCTTTCCAATTCAACAAACGCACCGTAATCGGTAACGGAAACAATTTTGCCCCTTACCTTTGTGCCTTCCGGGTAGCGTTCTGCAACGTCTTTCCACGGATGCGGACGGAGCTGCTTTATGCCAAGCGAAATGCGTTCTTTTTTATCGTTATAATCCAGAATAACAACTTCAACTTCTTGCCCAAGCTGTACAACTTCTTTTGGATCGTTTATGCGTTTGTAGCTCATATCCGTTATGTGCAGCAAGCCATCAACGCCGCCAAGGTCTATAAATGCGCCGAATTCGGTGATGTTTTTGACAATGCCCTTGCGAACTTGGTTCTTTTCTAGGGTATCCAAAACATTGCCTCTCTGTTTGTTGCGTTCTTCTTCTAACACAACACGGCGGCTAACCACGATATTTTTGCGGTCTTTGTTAATTTTTATGATTTTTAGGTCAAATTCCTGCCCTATCATGATATTGATGTCCGGAATTTGGCGAAGGTCTATTTGCGAACCCGGCAAGAATGCGGATATGCCGAATAAATCGACTTCTACGCCGCCTTTTATGCGGCGAGAGAGGGTTCCGCGCACAATATCGCCTCTTTCGTAAGACTCATAAACTTGTTTCCAAATTCTGAGAAAATCGGCTTTTTGCTTGGAGAGAACAAAGCGACCGTCTTCATTCTCAAATTTGTCTATATAGACTTCAATTTTTGAACCAATTTCCAAAGAATCGCCCTCTTTGAATTCCTCGCGGGGGATTATGCCTTCGGATTTTCCCTTTACATCAACAAAAACTTCCAAGTCGCTTACTTGGCGGATTATGCCTTCTATAACAACTTCTTCTTTGAAGTCTTTAAGGGTTTGGTTGTAGGTTTCTAGGGACTCTGCCGAGACAGTAATGCCTTTGTTTTCCTGTTCTGCGCTCAAAATTTCGTCTAAGTCTTCTTGAGAGCCTGCTTTTAGTGTTTGTGTGGACATTGTGACCTTTTGGGTTGTGTTCTGAGAATGTTTGCAGCGCGCCACCTCGCCAACGCTTTGCAAAATTTTCTGAACTTGTTGCTGAATAGTGATATTCGAGGTGTCTATTTCAATTGCATCTTTTGCTTTCGCAAGTGGGGCGATTTCTCTTTTTGAGTCTGCTTCGTCCCTTTCTCTTAAATTTTTTTCCACGCTTTCAAGGGTTTCTTCCCCTGCTTTGCCTGCATTTTGCAGTTCTAGGAGCCTTCGAGCGGCTCTGGTTTTGTAATCTGCGGTTAAAAAGAACTTATATTTGGCATTTGGGAACACCGCTGTTCCTATATCGCGCCCGTCAAGAACGCAGGGTTGTTTTGAGCCTATTTCCCTTTGTTGTGCGGTAAGGGCAGCTCTGATAGCAGGGTTGGAGCTATATTTGCTAACTACTGCACTTATTTTTGGGTCTCTTATTTCGCTTTCTCTATTTACGCCATTTATTAAAACCTGATTGTTTTTGTCAAAGGATATGCGGGTATTTTCCCATTCCCCATTGGTTTCAATGGCCCAAGCTATGGCTCTATACATTGCACCGGTGTCTAAATAGGTATATCCAAGCTCATTAGCTACCATTTTTGCTGTAGTACTCTTGCCGGTGCCACTAGGACCGTCTATAGCGATAATATTCTGGGCTTCTCCATTTGCCATAAAGCAGGGTAACAAATATAGCAAAATTTTAAGATTTTGTCAAATTTTTGTCAAAAAGTAGTCAAAATCAAGCTTTTTTTGCACAAATAGCGACTATTGTCTGAACCTCGATACCCCCGATTTTTAGGATTTAGGGGATTTTCCATCCGTATCTAAACTCCAAGTCCAGAATGCCTGGGCAGACTATGAGACCAATATGAAGTTAGGGCTAGGCGAAAAATTTCCACTCCTTTATATTTCTCTCCTCTTTCCCAAACACAACG
>LIUI01000088.1:4379-6525 GCA_001462235.1 Fibrobacteria bacterium GUT307 | reverse complement strand
AGTCGTTCTCAATATATTGCATCTGAACTTTTACACTTGTTTGAAACTCAAAATCATAAACTGACTTTGTAGATTATTTGAAATTAAATTCAAAATTTAACGTAATCAATTTGATTGAAGAATACAAAATGTCAACAAGTGAAGGCAATGGTTATCGAATGAAGTCCCATATCATTAGCCTTCACAACGAAAGATTTAGGAAAGAAAAATTAATTTAATTTTTTGTACCACTTACCGAATTGTAATTACCAGAAATACCAACCCCAACTTCTTCATTGTATTTTGCTATCGCTCTTTCTAGCAACAATGGGATACTTTTAGGCTCAATGTCATTCTTCAACATAGTAATATCTACCAACCATTCATCATCATTTATTGTCATACTTTTTACCAGCAAAGTTCTTTTTATATATAAAGGACTTATTTGTCCATATTTTTCCTTGTAAAATTCAAACATATTTTTTAAACTATAATTTTGCAATAAATAAGCTACATCAATAAAATCACGGGCCTTTGTTCTTCCTGTTACAGCACTTAATTTCATGGCACTTATATCTTCCAAGCCAAACATCTTAATTCCATCTTGAACGACGGGTTCTTTTATGTATTTTTCTTTACTATAAACTAATTCGACTTTAACATCGTTTACGAATATCCTAATAAACTCATCATTTGCAACTTCTAGTTTACAGTTTTTATATTTTTCTTGAAAGTATTTTATTATTTCAGGCGAATTCATTTTTTCAAGTGTAAACAAATCTATATCGGTAGATGTTCTATGCCCAATTTGCAAAGTTAATGCCGTCCCCCCTGCTAAAATATACTCCTTGAACATAGGCTCAGTCTGTGTTTCCTTAATTACATCAATCATTTCTGATACCACATTTTTTTGCCATAACATTTAAATGCCTCCTTTTCGATATGTAATACAAAGCTCATATAAATAATCTTTTCTTCCTCAAGATTCTCCATATTTATTGCAACATTTTTTATATCGTCGTAATTATATAATTTCCACATAAGAATTTCATCGTTTTCCAAACCAGCTTCAATTATTCTTTCTATAATCATATCTTTATGCTTTTTATAATCAAGTTTACTCTTATCAAAATTCCAGAACAAACCTCCAGTAAATTGAGAAATAATTCTTTCATTTTCAGTCACTTTACACCTCCAAACACTATCCAAATTTTACACTATTTATACAACCTTGTCAAACTTTTTTATGTTTTGTATCCATTTTTTTGCCTATAATTTCACTTTATTATGCTAGTTCCATCAAGTGCATGCCCATAAAAAGGAACCATCCAAGTTTCTCCTCATTGTCTACCCACGCGACTATCTGTTTCATGTATTTCTCTCCATAAATAATCATCGTTTTTTAAACACCGATTTCAATTTCCTTGATTTTTTCAACAGGCCTCAATGCTCTAGTATTATATAATTCAATATTTATATTTAGTGAATCTAATAAAGATTTTACTACAGAAATTATTGTTTCTTTTTCAATGTTATCTTTTTTATTATTCGCAAATTTTACTCCATTAATAAGCGCTTTAACAGCGGGTTCTCGTAATGTTTCAATATCTAATAAACCATTAAAAGCGTCTTTTGGAGAAAAATTATTTTTATGATATAAAACTGCTTTTTCATAGAGATCTACTGATTTTACAATTTTTTCCAATCGCTTATCTTCAACAACTTCTTTATATGTATGTGGATTCATTTCATGTAATTTTTTACGTGATTCAGTTGCATTACAACGACAAAACTGGTTTGCAATAAAAGTCCCCAACCAAAATAATTCACTTGTCGTTTTTCCCGAATTACTATAATCAAGTTTATCAAGATATTTCTTTGTACAGTCCTCTATATTTTCCTCAGAGCTTTCAATTAAAACTTTTCCGGAAATTCGATTAAATTCCATAATTTTCCTTTGGTATACCATAATTAATCCAGAATGTCAATATATAATATCAGAAAAAAGCTACCCTAAAGCCATTAAAGGGTAGCCCAACGCCTTTTAACAGTGTGTCCGAGAGCTAATCGGCCGGTGTCAAAAGGTTTATAGTAGGTTAGACTCAGGTGTGTGATCTACAATTTCCCAAGGAAATTAAACAACCACTGCCTATCTTGCCTAACCTAC
>LIUI01000088.1:1322-4306 GCA_001462235.1 Fibrobacteria bacterium GUT307 | reverse complement strand
AGGTTTATAGTAGGCTAGACTCATGCCTTGTAGTCATAATTTCTTACGAAATTAAGTATCCACTGCCTATCTTGCCTAACCTACTTGTCAAAGTATATCACCCTCACAATGTCAAATACTGCTAGGGTGAAATATTTTCACTATGTCAGTATATGCCGTATCTTAAAAATTCTCCGGAAATATAGGGTTCCTGGACAAACTGGGCTTCCAAATTTTACCGCTTGACTGACAGCGCCTTGTATGGCATACTTAGGTAATAGCGGGGGTGCAATGGCGCGGAACAAGTTAAGTGTGGGCCAAAAGCTGGGGTTTGGTATTTTTGACTTGGGGGGTAATATGTTTTTTACCCTCATGGGCTTTTGGTGTCTTAAGTACCTGACGGACGAGGTCGGCCTTGCGGCGGCGCTGGCAGGGGCGGCGGTAATGATCGGCAAAGCCTGGGATGCGGTTACGGATCCGATGATGGGCTTTATCTCCGACAGGACGCTTACCTCTCTGGGCAGGCGGCGGCCCTACATCCTTATCGGGGCAATCCCCATGATGCTGGCCCTCTGGCTCTTCTTTACCGTTCCGGACATTCCCGATCAGATTATGTTGATGCTCTGGGCCGTAGGAACCCTGATGCTGTTAAATACCGCCTCTACGGTGATCAATGTGCCCTACGCCTCCCTAACCCCGGAACTAACCGACAACTACCACGAACAGACCAGCCTGAACGGTTATCGCTTTGGTTGCGCGGTGTTTGGCACAATTTTGGGAGCGGCGGCGGTACTGCCCCTGGTGGACGCTTTTGGCAAAGGCAGGCACGGCTGGTCAATGATGGGGCTTACCCTGGGAGTGATAACGGCCATTGTTACCCTGACTACCTTTTTTGGTACAAGGGAGAAAAGGCACAGCCGCGCCGATCTTCCGACAGAGGGTTTTTTTGCCACCTACAAGGCGGTGTTTACCAACAAGCCCTACGTGATCCTTTTTGTAACCTACGCGCTCCACATAACGGCGATTACTTTTTTGCAGAGCATACTGGCTTATTATATTGAATACATTTATCCATCGGAATTTGTAATGCAACTTGGGACTTTCCCCCTTTTCGGAGATCCGGCGGCAAGCGAAATGGCGCTGCGGGGAACGCTTACAAATCTTTCCATGATGGGCCTGCTCCTTACGGCGATGCTGTTTATTCCGGTGTCGGTTTTCGTTTCAAAAGTGATTGGAAAAAAGCGCACCTACCAAATTTGCTTTGCCGTTCTTGGGGCCGCCTGCATTTTAGTTTCCACCGTGGGCCATCTTCTGCCGCCGGGCTGGTTCCTGGGGCTTCTGGTTTTTGCGGGAATCGGCGTTGGCTTTAGCTATGTAGCGCCCTTTGCCATGGTTCCCGATACGGTGGAGTTCGACGCGGTAACAACCGGGGAGCGGAAGGAAGGGGCCTATTACGGCATGTGGACTTTTATCGCAAAGTGCGGAACCGCCCTTTCTGTGTTTGTTTCCGGGCTTATCCTTAATCTGGGGGGCTATGTCGCAAAGGCCATTCAAATACCGTCGGCAAAACTGGCGATCCGGCTTATCATTGGGCCCATTCCGGCGCTTGTCTTCCTCTGTGCTTTTGTTCTTATGCGATTTTATCCGCTGGATGAAAAGACCTACAAAAGACTGATGGGTCAAGAGATACAATAACAAGTAAGGAGTAAAGTATGGACGAAAAAAAGATCATTCTGGCAATCGACGACAATGCGCAACAGCACAGGGAATTTAAAGCGATGTTGGTTCCACAATACGATCTGCGGGTTGTTATGTCCGCTACCGATGCCGTAACCTTTTTGAATACCAGCAAAGCGGATCTTATCCTTTTGGATATCGAAATGCCCAATGTCTCCGGGTTTGATTTTCTTGATGACATACGGAGCATTCCCACCTACATGAAAGTGCCGATAATCATTGTCAGCGGCAACAACGGCGCGGAATTTCTGGCAAAAGCCAAAAGTTCTACCGCCAACGATGTGCTGGTCAAGCCGGTAATGCCGCAAGTACTGCTGGACACCATAGAAAGATTATTTGCAGAAGAAGATGCGGCCAGAGCCGACGCCAGCCGGCACATCGGCGAAGGATTTTCTGATCTTTCATAGTAGTATCCGTTCCCGATACGCAGTGCCAATCCGGCGCAGGCTTTCTGCCGTTGTTTCGCCGGGGCGGCGCTGTTGTTTTAAGTCTATGGTAAACTGATTCATCGAAAAGTGGCGAAAAAAGAAAATGCTTTTTTTGAAGCGAGAGTTGGCGGCGCAGAGTTCATGCAATGTTTTGGTGTAACTGTCAAAGACGCCGCCCTTCTTCATTTCCGAGTAACCGGTAATCCACACCTTTACGGCCCCTCCCCCAAGAGCAGTCCAAAACGCAGAAAGCAATTCCGCCATGGCCTTTTGAGAAAAGATCAGCGCGTCGTTCAGCGCGGGGTTTCCAAAGGCGCGGAGTGTTTTTAGTTCGGCGGTGCGGGGCGTATGTATGGGAGTTTTGTTCAGGATAAGTACGTTTTGCCTAAAGTCAATGCCAAGGTCGGGATTGTCCCGAAAAAATTTCTCGGCGATTTTGCCGGAGGGCCCTACCAGATAACGGCGGTTTTCCGCAGTCTGCTCCCGGCGTCCGGGGTTGTCCGCCACCAGGATCATCTTTATGGTGCTTTCCTGGGTAACATCTTCCAGGCTAAGGTTGTACACCACCGGAGTATCTACCGTATAAGAAGGGCCATCGCGCCCATCCACCAACTGCTGGATAAGTTCTGCAGGCACGGCGACTGCGGTCTTGTCCACCATACGGCGGTACTCGCCGCAAACTTTTCGGAAGGCGGACCATGCTTCTTTATTCATACTGTTGTTTGCTATTTTTTTACTGCGCCCGCTGCTCTGGCCGCTCGGGCATCTACGGTGTTAAGAATGGCAGTAAGTTTTTCTTTTGGGATAAGGTCAATCAGCCTGGCTTCCGTATAGCGCTGG
>LIUI01000088.1:0-1165 GCA_001462235.1 Fibrobacteria bacterium GUT307 | reverse complement strand
GGGGGTTATGCAAATGCCCTTGCCAGCTTTTACTTCTTTAATGTGGGAGTGAAAATCGCGGACTATCAGTTCCCCCACCGCTCCCTGACTGCGGTTAAACCGGAACATAACAAGGTCGGACCATTTGGGTGTATCTATTTCCGCCAGAACATCGGCCCATTCGCTTTTGTTTACAGAGATATTAACGATCTTGACCTTGGCCTTGGAAAAATAGCCCATAACAATTTTACGGCACAGGGCAATGTAGTCCGCCTGCGGGGCCATAAGATAAATCTGGAGGTTCTTGTTGGCGTTCAATTCCTGATACCGGCCAATAAGGACGCTGACATCCTTAAAATTAGGATTGATGCCTTGTACTTCCCTAAGCAGGACGATGGCCTGGCCAATCTCGTTCTGCCGCAGATACGCGGTAGCAAGCCTGTATTTCAACTCAACAAGAATTTCCGGCTTGATGTTTTCATGCCTAAGGCCAATTTCAAAATCCTCTATGGCTCTTTCTGTCTGATGTTGATTCACGTTGATCGTACCGGCAAAAAGACAGGCATTGGGGCCCATAACAGGATCCGCCCTAAGGTGGGCAAATATCTTTAGCGCCTGCTCGGTCTGGTTTGCCTCGTAATAACATTCGCCCAGGGTATAAAGGGATTCTTTGTCTTCCGGAGCCAGATCGATGGCCTTGCGTATAAAAGCCAGCGCCTCCCTGTATTTTTTTGTCTTAAACAGTGAATGTCCCAGCCCGCGAAGCGTGGGGGCGTGTTCCGGATCCCGCGTCCTGGCTTTCTGAAAGTGGTGAATCGCCTTATCGTAATTTTTCCGCTGGAATTCCAGGTTGCCCAGATTGTAGTTCGACTCAAAATCCGCCGGGTTAATCGCCAGAGCGGTATTCAGGGCCTTGAATGCGGTTTCGGGCTGATTCATCTTTATAGCGGAAACTCCCAGGCGCTGGTTAATCAGAAATTCATCCATGGTCGGATACGTGCCGGTCATTTCGCTTAAGGTTTCGTAGGTTTTGTAAGCCAAATCCCAGGTTTCTTCCCTGTAGTAAACATCCCCGGCGGCAAGAAGCGCTTCATGATCACGGGGATTCTGGGCCAGCTTTTTGTTGACATCCCGCATAATAGCATCCCGGCCCTTGGAGCGCTTTTTACCGCCTCCTCCCTTGGAC
>LIUI01000087.1 GCA_001462235.1 Fibrobacteria bacterium GUT307 | reverse complement strand
TGAGTTCAACGATATTCCCCGTGTAGATGCGGCAAGAACCGCCTTGCGATGCAAATCAGTGTGTCCGTTAATTTAACCAGTGATAATGTTCCATGGAAACAGTTTTTCCCAGTCTTCGGCTGAGGAAGCGAGGGGCGCTTTTTCAAAAAGGGTTGTCAGGTAGTGGGCGGGAACAAGCCCGTTCTGCTTGGCCGTTTCAATGAGTGAATACATCCAGCAAGAGCCTTCTGCCATGTTGTGATAACAAAATTGCACTTGCACCTCACTCACCAGTCGGTATATACTCTCCTTATGCAGTCCTATGCGGTAACAAGGCCCCCCAAACAGGTCCTTTTGCCGGGAAAAACACAGCACCCTGCCACAAAAACCGCCACTTCGGGGCTGGCGAGGGTCTCTTTCGGTGTTCGATACCTCGACGGAAAGACATCCCGGTGGATCAGCGCCGACCCCGCTATGGGCGAGTATATTCCGCAAGCGGGGAAAGGAAGCGCTGGGCTTTCCGGAATGGGTGGAGTCTATAATACGATAAATATGCATACATATGCTTACACACATAACAATCCAATTAAGCTTATCGATCCTGACGGGAGAAGGCCAAGAATACCTGCTGATTGGGTGTGGGGTGTACGAGGTTGGAGAAAATATGATACAAAGCCATCTCCGAAACCACAGGTCGCACCTGGACAACGAAATACACCATTAGCATCTATTTCTGGTCGAACTTCTATGGTTGAAGCATTTGGCACTAATGATGGTCCTTGCATGTTTAGAGCATTATTGGGTATTGCTGAAACAAGAGCAGGGAGAGCCCTTTCCCAAAGTGAACTGGATACGGCAAGAGAAAGATATTTTGGAAGTACAAATAATAATTCTTGGGGTGTAAGAACACGCAGATCTGATGGCAAGGGTGACAGCATGGGTACAGCATTAGGCGATGTAATAAATATAGGATTGGAACTTTTGGGCAGTGAGGAGAGAGCAATATATATCGAACAGGTCAAATCTATAAATAATTTACCCGAAGATACACAAGCAACAATTATTGGAGTAAATGCAAATAGTTCTACTGGCTCTCATTTTCTCGAAGGTGATGCTATGGGCAACATGACATTTGATCCTTTAGATAATATAGATAATTATAGAAATTTAGCCGTTGAACGAATAGATGCTTTTCGATTTGATACACCACAACGGCCGGAGAATTTATGAAAAAGCTATTTATATTTTATTTTTTTATGCATACAACTTTTAATTTGTTTTCACAAAACTATAATTATGGGTTATCACAAAGTGACTTAAATTTATTGCTCGGACAATTTGTGCCAAACACAAATATTGCTAGTTATAGGTGGGTTGCACAATCTTTTTCTTGGGGCAGGCAAACTGCTATTGATACTAATGGGGATAACGTACAAATAGATTATGATATTCGCTTTGCTTTGGGTGCTGGTGAGAAATATAAAAATCATTTGGTTATTTGGGATTCTGCTCTAGCATTTGTTATTACAAATATAAGAAAGACCGCTACAAATAGTTTTGTGTTATCACTTGTCTTTGCACAGGAATTCACTGGGGCCGTTAATGCGGGGCAAATTACGATTACTTTTTTAGATGATATTCATGCTGTAATAGACAATACAAATTGTCTAGTAAATCTTTTTAATTATATGGTGTTATGGAAGAGTGCTGGACCAACAGTTACTGTAAATAAAAAAAGAAATTTTCTTGAATTACCGGCTTTCGAAGAATAATGCTTCTTAACCCAAAGTATCCTATCTATCAATTTAACCGACTAAAATGTTCCAAGGAGGCAGTTTATCCCAGTCTCTCAGGGAAGAAGCGAGCGGCGCTCTTTCAAAAGGGGCTGCCAGATACTGTAGCGGCACAATGCCATTCTGCTTAGCCGTTTCAATGAGCGAATACTTCCCACAGGAGCTTTCTGTCCGGTAATGGCAATAAAATGCTCTTGCATTCCACCCGCCATCCGGTATATACTTTCCTTATGCAGTCCTATGCGGTAAAAAAGTCCTCCAAACAGAGCCTTCTGCCGGAAAAAATACAGCACACTGCCACAAAAACCGCGAATTCTGGGCTGGCGAGGGTCTCTTTCGGTGGACAATACCTCGACGGAAAGACATCCCGGTGGATCAGCGCCGATCCCGCTATGGGAGAGTATATTCCTCAAGCGCCCATAAATGATGAAGCGAAGAAGAATAACAAAAACCTTCCGGGGATGGGAGGGATTTATAACACGGTAAACATGCACGTGTATCACTATGCGGGGAATAATCCGATCAAATTGGTTGACCCGGATGGAAGAGATATTGATAGCCTTTTAGTTGAAGCGCAAAGTAAAATATATGAAGCTATAGCTAGCAATAAAGATGAAATAAAGAAATTTATTGAAAGTTCAAGTGCTAGAGGAGAAGTAAAATTATATGAAAAAACTTTTGAAAGTGGTGGCAAAAAATATCGCGTGTCCTTAAATTTGGTTTTTGAGGCTACTGGAGAAGGAAATTCATCTGTTAAGCTTATTGCTGGAGCAGATATATTTTTGAACGAGAGTAATGGTTCAGCAGTCACTGTTGGGTTGAGGCAATCTTTTGACATCTATAATTCAAAAACCGGAACAGCTATCTGGGACTCCAAAAAACTAAGTGACCATGTCGGGAGTTTAAAACTTGCTGTTAATGGGAAGGTTTATATAGGAGACAATCTATATGCAACTGTTGAGGGAAGAAAGTATTTGATAAACGTTGGTAAGCTGGACTTAAGCAACAAAGGTTTAAGAGATCTTGCATTTAAAGACTGGGAAATAGGATATAAATACTCTTTTGGAATAATAAGTGGTGGTGGTAGATTTAATGTGTCTAAATATTTTGGATACAATTGATGCCGAAATGTATTATTGAAATGATAATTCCGCTTATTACTGCAATTATTTTAACTCTTGTTGGTTTTAACATAAGGAGGAATAAAAAAGACACTTATTACTTAAAGTTATCGCAATTTAATCCGGGAATAGCTGTTCTTTTCTCTTTAGCTACTCTAATTCCCGCATGGCCTAAAGAAGGAAAATATATTTTCCTTCTTTTTTTAGGATTTATTTTCTTTTTAACTATTGACTCATTGGTTATATGTATAAAAATAAAACATGGTGTTCTGATAATTAAGAAGAGTATATTAACACATAGTTTATATGTTGATATTAAAAATATAGTAAGTATTCAACCTGTTTTCAATTTTGCAACTGAAAATCTTTGCTACAAGATCGTCATGTTTGATAATAATTATTTTTTAATTGAAAGTGGCATAGAAGATATTGATACTTTTTTTCGCAGATTGAAAAAAACAAACAATGAAATAGTATTTTCAGAACAGAAGCATACAAGATCGGCAATTCATATTATAGATTTAATAATAAAAATTATCATCCCGATTTCCTTCTATACGGTTGGAGGCAAATATTTGCTGAACCATATATTGTTCAATAAATAATATGAGGAATTTAATGAAAAAACGAACAAGGTTATTCTTTCTGTTAATGATACTATTTTGTAATTGTGAAAAGGAATCTAAGATGGATCAGATTATGAATTATATAGATATGAGTTATGAGAATAGGAACTATGTTTCTTTTTTTTATCCTCTAAATGTTGAAGCGGATTTTTATCCTAATTACTATACCTATCTTTTTATATTTTGGGAATTGTGTTTAAGTGTTTTAAGTGAAAAGAATGATGTAAAAGATTTAGAAGACATGGTGAAAGTGTACAAAGAAAATATTGTTAAGGATTACATAAACCGGAGAGGCATAGAATATGAATCAGAATTAAGCAAAGCAAAGCAATCGGAAGTTTATGTCATGTTGAAACAATATTTTCAACAACAGGAGGAGCAACTTAATACTAATGGCTTTGATTATTATATGAACAAAATCGATCTAATATTATTTTATTTAGATCAAAATGCCTTTTGATTTTTATTTGATAATTTAATCAGTGATTGCAACACGAAAAACCCGTAGAAGGATGGCTATAGGAGAAATCTTTCGAGATGACCTAATGAAGGCAACTGATTAACCGTAAATTTGTATTCGTAAAATTAAATGGTGCTAATGTTCCAGGGAAGCAGTTTTTCCCAGTCTTCGGCTATAGAAACGAAAGGCGCTTATTTTCAAAAAGAGCTGTCAGATACTGTAGGGGTTCAAAACTATTCCGCCCGGTTCAATGAGCGACTACATCCCATACGAGTTTTCTGACCTGTTGTGATAGTAAAATACTCTTGCATTCCACCCACCAGCCGGTATATACTCTCCTTATGCAGTCCTATGCGATACAAAGGCTCTCCAAACAGGGCCTTATGCCAAGAAATCCACAGCACACTTCCACAAAAACCGCCACTTCGGGGCTAGCGAGGGTTTTATACGGTGGACAATACCTCGACGGAAAAACATCCAGGTGGATCAGCGCCGACCCCGCTATGGGCGAGTATATTCCGCAAGCGCCGGTGAATGACGACGCGAAAAAACGCAACAAGAATCTTCCGGGGATGGGAGGAATTTATAACACGGTAAACATGCACGTGTATCACTACGCGGGGAACAATCCTATTAAGCTGGTTGATCCGGATGGGAAATTTCCGAAACCAGGCATAGATGGGGAAACCCCAATAGTGGTGTTAGAAGAAATAGCAAAATTAAGTGAGCAAATAAAAAATGTAGCAGCATTATTGGGCGTTGATCCTGTCGGGATCGCATCAGTTATTTTTCAAGAAAAATATTATTGGGGATTTGCTCTTTTGAAAAATGCAGGAGCTTATATTCACGATAGAGGTGTAGATGATAGTACTCTTTCTACCAGGACTTACGGCCTTGCCGAAATGCAGTTGGGATTAGCTGCTGAATTATTAGGTGAAGATATAAATACTCCTGACACAAAAAAAAGAATGTTCGATCTTTTGCAAAATGACAATTGGTCGATAACATTAATAGGCTTATATATTAAGAAAAACGAAAGCGAGCTTGGAATGAAATTAAAGGGAGCCGCTGCTGCCGCCGCCCATACTATGGGAGCTTCAGGTTATAGAAGTTACCTAGAAGGAAAAAGAGGATTAAAAGAACTTGCGGAAAGAAGTATAGATTATCAGATGGCTATTCAAGATGCACTAAATGGTACTATAGATTATAGAAAAGACAGTGAGCGTTAAATGAAGAAAATAATAAGAAGCTTACATATTCTTTTTATGATATTAATAATTATTTCTGGGTTTTTTTTTGAGAACTCGAATGGGCTTGTTTTAAAATGGGATGACGATGAGGATATATATGTAACAGATTTATTAACATCAGGATCTGATGATAATGTAACCATAGAAATTAGTTCAATATTATTTATTCCGATACTAATAATATCACTGTTTAGAATATTTGAAACCATAAACACGATTGAATTTTTATTTAACAATTTAGTAATTCTGTTGCAGTTCTTCTTTTTGGCTGCCATTGAAGCAGGCTCTATCTTTAGGACAATAATATATGATCATAATATAGCATTATTTTCGTGGTTAATATCGTTTATTTTGTTTGTTTGTTTGACGCAATTCTTTTATTTTGGCGTAACCGTCAAAGCAAACAATTCTTAACTGTTGCGAAGTTATGTTAAGGATGTAACTTAAGCGGTGATTGCGACACGAAAAGCTCGTGGAAGGAGGACTATA
>LIUI01000086.1 GCA_001462235.1 Fibrobacteria bacterium GUT307 | reverse complement strand
TGTCATCAAAGTACGTATATACACCCTCATTTTTAGCCTAAATTTAAGCCCAGAGAATTACAAAAAATTTACAAAGAGTTTACAATTCTATAAGAAATTAGTTGCAAAGGTTCATTTTTTCCCAAAATTTCAACACGGAGGTCTATTATGGCTAGAAATAAGCTAGGACGTTTTCTTTTGGCGGCAGGCATTATGCTTGCTATGACATTCACCCTTTCCTGCTCGTCCGATGGAGACGATGAGTCCGGTTCTTCCGGCGGCGGCAATGGCGGCGTAAATCCGTCCGAGTTGTCAAATAAGCAGGTATATCTTGTGGAATGGCGTAAACAAGATAATGATGAAATTCCTGTCAAAACAGGAATATACAACGGCAACAGCAATATAACCGCATTTTTTGACAGGTATAGAAACACTTCTTGCGGCGATGACGATTTCGGCGGTGCTGCATGCGAATGTACTGGCCATGATGGCGTTGTATTCTCGTGTGGAAAGGAGGATGCGTACAAAAAGTACGATACCCTGCCAGCGGGTAACATTCAAAATGGGCAAGTATCATTAAATTTGCCGGATAATGTTGGGAAGTATTTAAGGAAGTATGAGCATCCTTGTGACTCCATAAAAGAAGAATACGAGACTTGCCAAAGTACCTTCTCTGTTTCCCAAAGTCTCAATATTTCTATGACTTCTTTTTATGTTAATAATATTAATAATTCCGGCAAAAACTATTGCCACCTTAGTCTTTATCTGATAAAGTCGGGTGAAGCAAGCGAAAGAGCAGAGTTTTATTACTTCTCAGAAGCTGGAAAAATTAATGGAACTCACACTAGAACATATTATGATGGAATTTATAATGAAACTTTTCAATCTAATTACGATGTGAATTATTCAAAGGGTTGGAATATTATTTATCGTTATGACATTAATGAGAATAAGAATGATTATAATTATAGCTATAGCTCTAATTATACCTCTGACCTTTCAAAAACAGGCGGCACATTGGAATGGTGGATTGAATGCAACTTCGACGACGCCGACGAAATATCTTCATCTTCAACAGCAGGAGACATCCCATGAACAAGTCAAAACCAGGTTTCAAAAACCTTCATCTTCCCATCCTCTTTACCCTCTTAATTGGGGGCATCGGGGTTCAGACATTCACTTCCTGCTCGGCAGATGATGGTGAGGAAGGTACTCAAGGCGGGAACGGTGGCGGTTCCAGTTCGTCATCTCTGCCGAGTTCTAGTTCATCACTTGGCGTGGTTTATGGCGATCCTGTGATTTACGGCGGGGAAACTTATGAAACGGTTGTCATAGGCACTCAAATTTGGTTTGCCCGCAATTTGAATTACAACCCAGGTACAGGCACTTCTGCTTGCTACAATGACCAAGCGAGCAATTGTAGCCAATATGGTCGTTTGTACGACTGGGAAACAGCTAAGGAGGTTTGTCCCGATGGTTGGCATTTGCCAAGAGATTCGGAGTGGACAACATTGACTGATTACGTCGGCAGCGATGCGGGAACAAAATTGAAGGCAGCGACAGGCTGGAATAGCGGTGGCAACGGCACGGACAACTACGGGTTTTCGGCCCTCCCGGGCGGCAGCGGCCGCTCCAATGGCAATTTCGACAGTGCTGTCGGCTTCGGCTACTGGTGGTGTTCCACGGAGTACAGTAGCTACACTGCCTACAGCCGGGGCATGAACTACAGCTTCATCATCGTGGGCAGGTACAACAACGATAAGAGTTGGTTGTTGTCAGTTCGTTGCGTCCGGGACTGAGCGTACAAAAAATTGTGTGCCATAGTGGTGCGAACCTCCCAAGCCCTATATTCCCAAGGGTTTGGCGGGGTGAACTAGCGGGACCATTATCGGTTATTCCAGCGACTCAGATAACGGCAATGTGGTAAAAGACGAAGACGGCAACGTACTAGCCCGCAGGGGTCATGCGGTGTATGTCAATGCATATCCGAATAGTATGATTAGGCGTAAAGAAACCACCGCTGGGCCTGGAGTGAATTTGTCTATAATATCAAACAAAAAGCCAACTGGCGACTGGGATCAATAATAGATGAAGGTTTTAGAATGCTTGAATTATAGACCTAGCCCTATTTGGCAAAACGTGCCAAAGCATCAAAACTTAACACCAAACTTTCTGCGGTATAGTCTCCGAACCTAAGCAGGTAAATGAAATTTTTCAGCCATTCCCCGAATTCGGGTTTTGACCAAAGACTTACGACCTGCGGCAAATCTATTTTGCCGTCTATTTGCTCCGCACAGATGCAAAAGCCATGAAATGCTGCAAGAACTTCGTTTTCATCGCCGTGAAAGAGATTGCCGTCGCTTCCGTTTTTTGGCAATACAGGCCTGAATTTCATAATAGCTGCCGTTATAAAGCCCGCCGCCTTTTGCGGTTGTGCATTGTCTTCTATGCCGTAGCGGATTTTTAGGGCTTTCAAATTCCTTGAATAGTGTTTTACCGTTAATTTGAGCAATGACACGTTAAGAGTGAATCTATTGCGGTCTATGTAGCCTTTTCCTGCAAGTAGTATGAATGCCCCAAATATTGATTTTACTCGTTTTTCTTCAATAGCATCATCGGTTTGCACTGCTTATCTCCCGTGCTTTTTCTAATGCCTTGCCAAATGGCTCTATTAGGGCATTTGCGGCATCGCAAAAACCTTGCAGAGTAAGATCGCCTGAGTGGTTGGAACAATTTGGGTAGCTGGTACCGTCTTCTTTCAAAGCCTTTATGTAGACATCAACTCCTGGCATATTACTTGGTTCAAGCGAAAAATCTTTTTTCATATTTCTAATATACAAAATTAAAATACATAGAACAATTGCTAGGAAGGAAGGTTTCTGATGGTATAATCTCCCTTTCCCCTAAACACCAATGCAGCAAATCGCAAATCATCCCTCCCAGCAAAACGTTCATCCTTCTTATATTTCTCTATTTGCAAAAAAGCCTCATCGCATTTCGCCTTTATCTCCGCTTCCGTCGCTTCGGTTTTGGCATACTTTATCTCAAAAACATATTCATATTTTATGTCTGGTATAGTAGGATTCTTCTGAAGGTA